>CAJFJP010000079.1 GCA_904384255.1 Candidatus Timburyella stercoris | reverse complement strand
TCTGCCGTTTTTAAGCACAGAAACCTGTGACAAGCTGTTCAAAAAAGCTGTGCTGAAAATGATTTAAGTACAGCAAATAAAATCGCGCCGTTTGCAAGCTATAAGGTTATTGATGAGGAGTTTTTTGAAAGAATAAGAAAAGGAAAAAGTATAACCGAACTGCTGCCGTTTGTCAGCAACGAGATGCTGGAGCAGACAGCATGGGAAGCATATGAAATCCACGGAGTAAAAGCGGCTGAAAAATATTTTCCGTTTATACGCAGCTCTGCGCTTTCCGAGATTGCAGAAGCCGAATATAAGAAAAACGGACTCCATAATTTTGCATCAATAGCGCAGTTTTTGAGCAGCAAGGATTTAAATAATATTTTAAAAAAGGTATTAGAATAATTTAAAGTTTAATATAAGCAATTTATACTCATATCAATGGCATATTTTTTATTGATAAAAGCAAGGCATCATTTTAACGCCTTGCTTTTATACTTTTTCGGGATGATGCAGGATAAAAGCAGTGAAAACAAGGCAGGGAAGAAGTAAAACGGCCTGCTTAAAAATATTATTAAAAAGGCAAAAGCCCTATTGCATTCCAAACAAATCTTAGGCTGATAATGCTTTACCGCTTAAACTTCAGTAAAAAACTTTCCTGTGTTAAAATAGTTCAGCTTAATTTGCTAATGATACACTTAAAAAATAATCATCAAAGGCTTATGATAGCAAATCACATGTCATATATTAAAATTGCAACCTATACATCATCTGATTTATATAAATCAGAATGATAAAAAATGGCATGAGCGTTGTTAACGCATTTGTGGGCAGGGATAGAATTTATTGGCTTTTTAGATGAAGTGAGTTATTTCCATTACCTGTGCACAGCACGTGCTGTAAGCGGTTTTATTTTCTAATATTATAACACCATTGCCTTTAATTCGCATTAAAAATATAAATCAATAAGTGAAAAAAGAAATTATTTTGTTTTTGTGAAATAAACAGCTTTAAAATGGAAGCAAAATGGTTTATAATGTATAAAACCATAGGAAGTCTATGAAAGGATGATTAATTTGTTATCGAGAGAAAGAGTGCTGGAGATATTTAAAGAAGCGGGAGTACTGCAAAAAGGGCATTTTCTCCTTACCTCAGGACGTCATTCGGATACATATTTACAGGTAGCGAAAATATTCAGGAATACGAAATATAGCAGCGAACTCTGCGAGGATCTTGCTAATTCATTTAAAGATGAAAAGATAGATGTCGTTATAGGTCCGGCAATTGGTGCCATACAAATGGCATATGAGGTTAGCAGGTATTTAAACTGTGAAAATTTCTTTGCTGAGCGTGAAAACGGCAAGCTTACGCTGCGTAGAGGCTTTGCAATAGAGAAAGGAATGCGGGTACTAGTGGTTGAAGATGTAGTTACAACCGGTGGTACGGTGCGCGAAGTAATAGATATTGTTAAGGAACAGGGCGGCATAGTTGCTGGTGTAGGACTTATAGTTGACAGGACAAACGGTAAAGTTGACTTTGGTGCACCGCTTAAATCGGTTATAGCCTTTTCAGATATTCAGTCGTGGACTCCAGATGAGTGCCCAATATGCAAAGAAAAGGACATACCTTTGGTAAAGCCCGGCAGCAGGAAATAATAATGGCAGATAAAATATTGCATGACGGGCATCGTCAAAGGCTTAAGGGCAGATTTTTAAAAGAAGGTATAGATAACTTCGAAGATCATAATATTTTAGAATTGCTGCTGTTTTTCGGAATACCGCGAAAAGATACAAATGCACTCGCGCACAGTCTTATGCAAGAATTTGGCAGTTTGTCCGGCGTATTCGAGGCTCCGTTTGAAGAATTGTGCAAGATTAAGGGCATTACTCAAAATGCTGCATTTTTAATCAGCATGGTGCCGCAGCTGAGTCGAAAATATTTAGACGACAAATATAAGACGGGTCAGGTGCTTAATTCAACAGAAAAAGTCGGCAAGTTTCTGCTTCATAAATATGTCGGCAGAAAAGATGAAATGGTTTCAATGATTTGCATGGATAATAAATGCAGAGTGCTTAACTGGAGTATTGTATCTGAAGGCAGCATAAATGCGGCGGAAGTAAGCATAAGAAAAATAGTGCAGAATGCTTTGACACAAAATTCGTCAAATGTTATTATAGCGCATAATCACCCTAACGGATTGGCAATACCGTCATCTCAGGATATAAAGACGACTGAAAGAATTAAATCAGCACTGGCGGCGGTTGGCATAAATTTGCTTGACCATATAATAATTGCAGATGATGATTTTATATCTATATCTGATTCTGAACATGCAAATCTCATTACAACATTGGGATAAATTTGACTCATTAGCAAAGATCAAAATATTTTCATTTAAGAGTGCTTGTGGAGGTACAAAATGAAAAAGATAAGTATATTATTGTGTATGTGCATTCTTCTGACATTGGCCTCAGTGGGGTGCAAAAATTCGGAGGAGGCGTCGGCAACGGATATAAACAGCGGTGTACTTCTTTATTTCTGGCATAATGACTATGCCGGCAGTTCATATAAAGAATTCACCGACAATGATTTAGAAGAACTGACAGCTATTAACAACGAATTTATAATGATTCCTATTGTAAACATAAACTATTATGTAGATAAAAACGGAGTTACTCAGGAAATAATAAGCATGGATGATATATCCGGACTTATGACCAGCGATTTGGGTTGGACCAACAGCTCAAATCTTGCTCAGGTAAAAAGAGAGTATATTGATGTTTATAATAATTTAGCGATCAAAAAATATACCCTTAACGATTATGTCGATGAAGCCGTTGCATTTGCTCAGCGCATTGTCGCTATTAAGCCGGATGTAAGATTGTGGTTTTCTGTACCTACTACAGCTATGCATGCGCTGTCACATTTACAGGGACCTATATGGAATGAATACGTCATTGATGCCTTCAAGGATAAGGTCGGCAGCGAAATATGGGATAATAATATAATGGGGCTTTATTTTGCAAACGAGGACGCCTATCCCGGATATACAAAGTTTAATCCCGACAATGTTGACAATGCTTTTGACAACAGGGTTGTAATGGCAATGCGTGATGTGTCGGAGAAAATACACAGCTACGGTAAAAGCATGGTGTGGATACCGTATTGCATTGAGTCTGAAGGCTTTGGCTGGGAGATGTATAGAAGAGTAGCATATATTGCAAATAAAACAGACATATTTGATGCTGTTACAATACAGCCAAAGATTTATTTTGGCCAAAACACCGCTGATGAAATTGGCTTTTTAAAAGAATCTATAGATACCGGAGCGTTTATAGATCCGGAAACGGGTGAGGTCGTAGGTGAAAAGAAAACATCGTCTACAAGAATAGGCATAGAAATAGAACTGGATGCGAAGATGCTTAGAGACGAGGAAGCTAAAACCAGATTTAATACGCAGTTTGACTATTTCAAGCCGTATGTTGGCAAAATCCCTTTCACATTTTATGCCGGAGCCCCGCAGGAGCTTATGCAGATAAAGGATCACATTGCTGAATTTCTCGCTACCGACAGCAGCACATCGTCTGCTGAATAAAAAATAGAATATTTATTTAAAGTTCAAAACCGCAGGATAAATATCCGGCGGTTTTCAATTTTATTATTTAAAAAAGCGAAATAGATTAAGTATATACTTAGTCTAGCTTTTGTCTTAAATTTAAAGGCTGATTAAATTTATAGAATTATTAATTTAAGCTGCAGAATGGTGAGATGTCTGTAGCTTCGGCAATTTTACTGCAAATTTTTTCCTATATTTTTCATAAAGAGAAATTAGAAGCTCCCCAAATGGATTTCTTGAGTATCAGCCTATAAGTCAGAAAAAATGGCAGCATCTAAAGCAATTGTTTTCACTACTTTCCAGTCACAAGTGTTATGACTGCTTGATAAATTATACATATACTTTCCAAATCAAACTGTCTTATATCTAATTTTTACATTAGCTTAGCATAACAAACTTTTAAATGTCCAATTTAAAAGGAGAAATTGGATATTTTACGAATGAGCCATCCATTTTTTGCATATATATTACAAGGACTTTAGACCGCAGATAAAGCTGCGGAGCAAAAACATATACGGAGAGATGGCGGTATTTATGTTAAAGAAAATAATGGCGGTATTTATATGCTGTGCACTGATTGTTCCGATAGTAGCAATGGCAGATACCGCAGAAATTTTATCAGAGAATATCACTACTGAATATTTAAGCGACGATTTGCTGGAACCATATTCCGATGCATCAGTTGAAGCGGAAACAGTACTGGAACTGAATGCAAAATCGGCAGTGCTTATGGAAAAGTCAACCGGCAGAGTACTGTATGAGCAGAATCCGCATGAGCGGCTTGCCCCAGCATCAATTACAAAGATTATGAGCTTGCTGCTTATAATGGAGGCCATTGAATCCGGTAAGATTACGATTGACGATACAGTGAGCGCGAGCGAGCATGCCGTCAGCATGGGTGGCTCTCAGATATGGCTTGAAGTAGGAGAAACTATGACGGTCAATGAGCTGCTAAAAGCGGTGGCGATAGGCTCTGCAAATGATGCGACGGTAGCCCTGGGCGAATATATAGCCGGAAGTGAAGAAGCTTTTGTAAATATGATGAATGAACGAGCCGCACAGCTTGGTATGGAAAATACACACTTTGTAAACTGTACTGGACTTGATGCGGAAAATCATTATACATCAGCCTATGATGTGGCGCTTATGTCGCGCGAGCTTATAGGACACGATCTAATAAAGCAGTATTCATCGGTATGGATGGACAGCTTAAGGGAAGGCGAAACACAGCTTGTAAATACCAATAAATTAGTAAGATTTTATGAGGGAGCGACGGGACTTAAAACGGGAACAACAGATGAAGCAGGGTATTGCCTGTCTGCAACAGCAGAGCGGGATGACATGGAGCTTATAGCCGTTGTAATGGGGAGCGACTCAGGAAACAACAGATTTAATTCTGCACGAAAGCTTTTGGATCATGGATTTGCAAACTATGTAAAAGTAAGCCCCGCTGTCGACATGAGCGAAATACCGGCTGTAAAAGTAACTGGCGGAGTAGAATCATTGGTACCAATTAATGAAGTAAATGCTGAGCCTGTGCTTATAACTAAGGGAAAAGAAAAATCGATAACCGCAAAAATAGAACTTCCTGAGAGCATTGAGGCGCCTATATCGGCTGGACAGCAAATAGGAACGGTCTCAATTATGCAGGACGACGAAATGCTGGCGCAAATCCCCATTACCGCCGCAAAAGATATAGGAAAAATGACATTTACAAATGCTTTGTGGCTGCTTATCCAAAAATTGTTCGGCGTATAAGTCGACAATCAGCTGAAATAGTAATTTACATAGACGAATTTCGTAGTATGGGCTTAGCTTAAAGCCGAACAGAGACACATAATAGGCCATTTCTTTTAAAATATGACTTTTAAGAAAAAGCATAGGAACCGACAAGTCGATGTTAGACGCACAGATAAAAGCTGCAGGTAGCTTAAAGCATACTGCTTAAATAAATATGCATAATTACTAAAATGATTTTATTTTGAATATGGCTGAGAAAGAAATTAGAAAGGGTATCCCGAAAGCTATAAAAGCTTTTAGAATACCCTTTCTAATTGTATTAGTCCACCACGGCAGTGAACATGGTGGAGCTATGAGTGTAAAAGAAAAACGCCTAAAGGTAACAATGCTATATAATGCTTACAGGCATTTTTTGTAAAACCGTCGGATTTACTGCAGCAATAAAAAGCTTTATATCAATTTGTATAATATAGGAAAAATACAAAATTAGAACGCCTACTATTTTACTAAGCGATAGCATAAAAAAGCAGCAAGATGGTGGTCCGTATCTTTGTAAAAAGCCTCGATTTAATATGCTAAATGTACAATAAAATAACGTTATTTATTGCTGATCTTTTCTTTTATATATGATAAGATATCTTCAGCAGCCTTTTGCTTTGATGAAGAAAGATTTTTCATATCAGAAATATTTGATATTTTACGTTTTACAAAGCTTACTCCGGGATATTTTATCTTGTTTGCAGCACAATAAGCACTCGCACACATCGACTGCATATTAGAAAGCGCAAGCTGGAGACAGATGCTGTCTGGCAAAGTAGTGCTTTCGCCAAAATCGAACGCATTGCGAGATGGCTGTATAGAAGTAAGCATGCAGTAATGTGCATAAAGATAAAAATCAGCCACATCATTTTTAAGAGATTTACTTCCAGCCTCATCTGCTATATTAATTATAGTGTCTAATACGTCAAAAATTTGGTTAGCCTTAGGATTATCATAAATATGACCTGAATTATCACGGCTTTTGCTTATTCCCAAAATATAATCGCAGGAAACAGAATAGAATTTTGCAGCTTTTATAAGAAAATCTAATCCGCATTCTCTTATGCCACGCTCATAGTGTGAAAGCAGCGCCTGTGAAACACCAAGCTCTTTTGCCGCCTCGCTTTGAGATATTCCTTTTTCTTTTCTAAGCTCCGAAAGATTAGCGGAAAAGCTGCTCGCCATTTCTGCCGCCTCCAAAAAAATTAGTATAATAATTATATAATATACTTTTGTTTTTGTAAAGCGATGAAATTTTATGCGACAATTTGACACATTATGCATTAATACACTATTTATATGCAAATCAATGATATAAAAAAATTTTTCTAATGTTTAATCTGCTTTTTATCCGTTTTCTTTTCAGATGCTGGACTGTTTTTACTGCTGTCGTTTCCAGCTGTACTTTTAGAGAAAAGCTCCTTTACGCCAAGTGCGGCAATTCCAACTGCAAATATTTTTGATAATATCGAAGCGTCAATCATACCAGCAACAATTGAGCCGCCTACAGCACCTATAAGTCCACATATGCAAATAGGAATAATATCTTTCCACTTAATAAGGTGATGCTTACTGTGTATAATAATTGCTATTATAGCAAGCGGAATAAAAAATAAGAGATTTATGCCTTGGCTTTTGAGCTGGTCCATAGAGGCAAAGGCTGATAAATAGATTATAAGCACGCCACCGCCGCCAAGCCCTAAAGCTCCTGCGGCGCCAGCGAGCAGTGCGGCAATCAATGCCGCTAAGATGCTCATCTCAGAAACAGGCGTATACCCGCCCATATCATAAATATTCCGAATAATCTGCGAATCCACTTGTCAGGAATTTTTTTAAGAATAAACGCGCCTATAACGGCTCCTAATATTCCAGTCGGAATATAAATAAAGCTGTCGGTTATGTTAACTCTGCCGGAAAACACATAAAGTGCCGCGCTGAAAATGGTCAGCGGCAGAATAACAGCTATTGAGCTTGCATGCGCCTCTTTTGTACTTAGACCATATTTTTTAAGAAGCGGCACGGCAAGCATACCGCCGCCGGCGCCGAGCAGTCCATTTATAAAGCCTATGGCAATCCCGCTTGCCATTTTTATTATATTTTTCTTTTTCATATAAACCTCCCACACATAACAGTGCGTACAGTATTAACGTTTATAAATTAAACAGTCATATCTATTTTAAGCAGATTTACGCGGTTTATAATTTGCATTTTATAGGTTGACAGCAGTAGTTTACGAATATACAATAAAAAAGATATATTGTTAATTCAGTTGCCTTTTAAATGAATATAAGTATAAGCTTTTAAAAGGATATACAGCAAAAAATATTACAATAATTTTTGGAGATGTATGTAAATGTCTAAGATATATAAATCAGTAGAAGAGTTAATCGGCGGCACGCCGCTGCTTGAGCTTGTTAATATAGAAAAGAAGTATAATCTGCATGCAAGAATTTTGGCAAAACTGGAGTATTTAAATCCAGCTGGCTCTGTAAAGGACAGGGTTGCGAAAGCAATGATAGATGCCGCAGAACGCGATGGAAAGCTGAATAAAGAGTCTGTGATAATAGAACCGACTTCCGGCAATACGGGAATAGGTCTTGCGTCGGTAGCGACGGCGCGAGGGTATAGGGTAATAATAGTTATGCCGGACTCAATGTCCAAAGAGCGCCGGCAGATAATGAAAGCGTATGGTGCAGAGCTTGTGCTGACTGATGGAAAGAAGGGCATGAAAGGAGCAATAGAAAAGGCGGATGAGCTTGCAAAAGAAATTCCGGGAAGCTTTGTACCGGGCCAATTTACCAATCAAGCAAATCCGGAGGCTCACAGGCAGACGACAGGGCCGGAGATATATAATGATACAGACGGCAAGGTGGACATCTTAGTAGCGGGCGTTGGCACCGGCGGGACGATTACAGGTGTTGGAGAATATTTAAAGTCAAAAAATTCAGAAATTAAAGTGATAGCAGTAGAGCCGGAAACATCAGCAGTACTGTCGGGAGAGAAGGCAGGCTCACATGGCTTGCAGGGACTTGGCGCCGGATTTGTACCCGATATATTAAACACAAGCATTTATGACGAAATAATAAAGATAAGCAATGAAGAAGCCTATGCATCCGGCAGAGAGATAGGGAAGACAGAGGGAATTTTAGTAGGTATATCATCCGGTGCGGCTCTTAGCGCTGCAGTTAAAATAGCAAAGCGTAAAGAAAATGCCTCAAAGACAATTGTGGTAATACTTCCGGATACAGGCGACAGATATTTATCCACACCAATGTTTGAATAGCAGCATAATCCATGATTATAAAAATTGAGATGCAGTTAATGTGTCCTGCAAAATCTAAAGCATTAAAATAAATTATTGTTAAGAAATAAATTTTGACTTTAAATGATTTTTGAGCAATGAATCCAATAAT
>CAJFJP010000078.1 GCA_904384255.1 Candidatus Timburyella stercoris | reverse complement strand
ATTATACTAACGGAAATTGTTTATAGAGATGAAATCAAGATAAACGTATTATTTAATTATTATAAGTTTTAGATAGGAGAACTTTATGGCAGAGGTAATAGGAGTAAGGTTTAAAGATGCCGGCAAGATGTATTACTTTGATCCTTCCTCGTTAAAAGTAGAAAAGGGGAAAATGGTTGTTGTAGAGACAGCCAGAGGCCTTGAATGCGGGACGGTATGCATAGCTAATACGGATGTGCCGGAAAATCAAATAATCAAGCCGCTGCGCAAGACAATACGCATTGCAACGGACGAGGATATTAAACGTGCGGCAGAAAATCGCCGCAAGGAAAAAGAAGCGTTCGATGTGTGCGTGAAGAAAATAGCGGAACATAAGCTTGACATGAAGCTGGTAGATGTTGAGTACTCATTTGACGGCAGCAAAATTTTGTTTTATTTTACTGCTGACGGAAGAATTGACTTCCGCAATTTGGTAAAAGACTTAGCATCGGTATTTAAAACGCGGATTGAGCTTCGTCAGATAGGCGTAAGGGATGAAGCAAAGCTTCTTGGCGGTATGGGCATATGCGGCCAACCATTTTGCTGCATGAGATTTTTGAATGAGTTTCAGCCGGTATCAATTAAAATGGCAAAAGAGCAGGGGTTGTCTTTAAATCCTGTAAAAATATCAGGTGTATGCGGCCGGCTTATGTGTTGTCTGAAGTATGAACAGGATGTATATGAGGAGCTTATCGGGCTTACGCCTAAAGTGGGCTCGGTTGTAAAGACTCCCGATGGAGAGGGAATTGTAGAGGAAAACAATATTTTAGGCGGCACAGTAAAAGTGCGTCTTTCTAAAAATCCGGACGCATTGCCGGTACAGTATGGAATATCTGATGTCAAAGTGCTGCAGGGCTGCACTAAGAGGCAGAAAAATGGTAAATCGGACGCAAGATTGGAGCAGCAGGACGATATTGACATGGTTATAGATTCGGAATTGATTGAGCAGGAATAGATAATAAGTTTATATTTATTTAAAATGCGGCTTCTATATACTTGATGATATTTTAAATTGGACCTTAACTTCATATTAATTATATTTAAAAGGCAATAAACTGATAATATTAGTGGACATTGCCGAGATGCTGCAATGGAAAATTAAAAGCCGCCGGTTTAACCAGGCGGCTTTTAATTTAAGTCAAAAATCGATTATATGATAACAGAAAAAGATAAAATTAATAGTTAAACTTAATACCCGCTGATATAAATAATTTTTCAAAAATTTTTTCTGATTATTTTATGAAATAAAAATTTTGCTGCCAAACAAATAGAAAGCCTCAAATGCGGCATAAGCATTCTTGGCTGGATTTTAAAGCAAACCATTTATCCGGTATTTGACTAAGCGGAGATTTTTATATTGCGTTATAATATTTTTATTGCATAGTATGGAGCGCAGCATATATACTATGCTTAAAGATTACCGTATATAAATTTTTTATAAACTGTATGTTATATCCTATACCGACTTATTGTGTAAGCGCTTAAACTCCGCCACGGTCTTACTCAGACAATCGGACATGTGTCTTACATTGTCATCCCAATTATAAAGACTAAGTACGCGCTGTCTCCCGGCGGCGCCCATACTTATACGCAGGTCAGGGCTTTTTATAAGCTCTATTATTTTATCAGCCATTGCCTGAGGATTTTTGCGTTCAACGACAAAACCGGTCACTTTGTCATCGACTACTTCCTTTAGGCCGTCCACATCAGCCACCACCACCGGCACAGCACAGGACATAGCCTCCACCGCCGAAACGCCGAAGCTTTCGCTGTCGAGTATGCTCGGTATACAGGCTATATCTAAACTGTGTAATGCTGCAGGAACATTTTTGTTCGGTATAAAGCCGCAAAATTCAATTTTTTCTGAAAGGCCAAGCTCTGCAGACAGTGCCTTGAGGTTTGCCTCTAAACTGCCCTTGCCGTATATTTTCAGGCGAATATTGCTTATATTTTTAACTTCTGGCGAGCGGCAGACAATGTTAAAAGCTCTTATAAGGTATTCTATTCCGTACTTTTCCTCCAGCGTTTTAACGGTGCCTATGGTTATGCTGCCGTCATTTCTGCCATATTGACACGTCTCAGCCGGTGAAAACAAATTTGTATCCACACCGAAAGGAGTAACAAATATAGGCGAGGACGGAGTTATAAATTTTTCAGTCTGACGAGCCATCGCATGGCTTGTAGATGCCAAAGCATCGGCATAATGCAGATTTTTTATCAGTATTGCGCGGCACAATGCATTTGATGGAAAATCATATACATCGCTGCCCCAAACCGAAAGCAGCGTGGGATGAAATCCCGACCGCCGCGCAAGTGTGCCGTAGCCGCTGGCATAATGTGCGTTTAATATATCCGGCTTTATTTTGGCAAGAAGCTTTTTTAAGTCCGCTCCGCCGGTAAAATAAGCAAGCCGGCCAGATTTATTTATATAGTGAAGCGTGACTTTATCGGATATTTTATTTACTTCCGATTTATGTCCTATAAGAGATATGAGATGCACCTCATGCCCTAAATCGGCGAGTGCGTTTGCCCAACGATGTGTATGCACCGAGGTAACACCGGATAAAAGCGCTATTTTCATGTAAAAACCACCAATCATGATGAAACGGATTATGCATGATTATATTGTGAATAATCATATGTACAGACTTATAAGAAAGTATATAACATATTGGGTATAAATTCAATGTCATATAGTATAATGCTGCTTAGCAATATATTATTTTATAACAATAAAATTTAAATAAATGCCTTGATAAAAAAATAGTATCTGCTATAATAAGCTAAAATATTTATAATTGGAGTGAAAAACATGATAGTCGGACTCAGCAGCTACAGCCTTGGCAAGGCTATGCATCAGGGCAAAATGGACATATTGTCCGCTATGGATTGGACTAAGGAAAATGGCGGAGAGTTTATAGAAATTGTACCTCATCTTTTTACCGTTAACGGCGATGAGGAGCTGATAAGTAAAATTAAAAGCAAGTCTGCAGAGATTAATCTGCCAATACTTCAGTACAGTGTGCCTGGAAACGTACTTAAAGACACGGAAAAGGAGTACGCGCAGGAAATTGACAGGCTTAAGACGGAGATAGACACCGCTGCAAAGCTGGGCGCAAAGGTAGTAAGACATGACCTGGCGCAAATTCCTAATGGAGAGTATGCAACAACTGCAAATTTTGAGAAAAATGTAGGAAGAATAATTGAAGCGGCCAAAGAGATAGCAATCTATGCCCAAAAATACGGCATAAAAACATCTATAGAAAATCACGGGGTATTTGTAAACCGCTGCGAGAATATCATAAGAATAGCAGAGGGCGTTGGCATGGACAATTTTGGCCTGACGGTAGATGTCGGGAATTTTGTATGTGTTGACGAGGACCCGGAAGCGTCGGTAAAAAGATGCCTGCCGTATGCGGTATCGGTACACTTTAAGGATTTTTATCTGCGCAACAGATTTGCAATGGGATCATTTGCAGAGCATATGCAGAAATCCGGCCGTTATGGGCTTTCATATATGGGGAATTTCTGGCGTGGTGCAATAGTAGGCATGGGTGATCTTGACCTTCTTGCTATAGCCGAAGCTGTAAAATCGTCGGGTTATGACGGCGGCGTCACAATAGAGTTTGAGGGTATGGAGGATTGCTGCGAAGCATCCCGCATAGCCATTGACAACACAAAGGCGCTGCTTGGCTTATAAATGGCCTATAATAAAGCCGGCCGCAGCGTTAGTTGATATAGCGAATATAATAGGTAAATATATATGCAATAGCTCATTGCTATTCAATTATCATTAGCTTATCATATAAATAAATAATAAAACAGCGCCGCTTAAAAGCGGCGCTGTTTTTTAACTGAATTTACTATAATTATATACGAGCTACACCGGTATCTCTTGCAGCCTGAGCAACTGCCTTAGCAACAGCCTGGGCAACGCTCTTATCCAAAGCGCTCGGAATGATATAGTCAGCAGAGAGCTTGTCGTCTGTAACAAAGGCGGCTATAGCCTTTGCAGCAGCGATTTTCATCTCGTCATTTATGTCACTGGCCCTAACGTCAAGCGCACCGCGGAATATACCCGGGAATGCAAGTACGTTGTTTATCTGATTCGGGAAGTCGCTGCGGCCTGTGCCGACAACTGCGGCGCCTGCTTTCTTTGCAAGATCCGGCATAATCTCCGGTACCGGATTAGCCATCGGGAAGAGTATCGGGTCTTTAGCCATACTCTTAACCATCTCTTCGGTTACGCAGCCGGGAGCAGAAACGCCTATAAATACATCGGCGCCATTAAGTACCTCTTCAAGCGTGCCCTTCCTCTTGTCAAAGTTGGAGATTTTAGCCATCTCTTCCTTCTCGGCATTAAGATTGTCGCGACCTTCGTATATAGCACCGTGACGGTCACAGAGTATAACGTCCTTAAGTCCCATTGACATAAGCAGCTTGATAATGGCAATACCCGCAGCACCAGCACCGCTGGTAACAACCCTTATGTCGTCTATTTTCTTGCCGGTGAGCTTAAGAGCATTAAGCATAGCGGCAAGAGTAACAACTGCCGTACCGTGTTGGTCATCGTGGAATATTGGAATATCGCAGATTTCCTTAAGACGGCGCTCAATTTCAAAGCAGCGCGGAGCCGATATATCCTCAAGGTTAACACCGCCAAAGCTGCCGGCGAGCAGCGCAACAGTGTTTACAATATCGTCAACGCTCTTTGAGCGTACGCATAGAGGAATAGCGTCAACATCGCCAAATGCCTTAAAGAGGGCACATTTACCTTCCATAACCGGCATGCCGGCCTCAGGGCCGATATCGCCAAGTCCCAAAACAGCAGTACCATCGGTAACAACCGCAACGAGATTTGAACGGCGGGTGAGCTCATAGCTCATGTTTACATCCTTTTGAATTTCAAGGCATGGCTGTGCAACACCCGGGGTATAAGCAAGAGACAAATCATCTCTTGTATTGAGGGGTGCGCGGCATATTACTTCAATTTTGCCTTTCCATTCCTTATGCTTTTTAAGCGATTCTGCAGCATAATCCATTGTAAAACAACTCCTTTTATTTTGGTAATATACTGTTGCGATTTTTTATGAACGCAATAGTGTATATTCTTTTACAGCTGTAAAAACAGCTTATGATTAATAAAATTTTATATATCGAGTGAGGAAATAACACTCTTCAGTGCATCGGCGCTGGCCTTAAGCTGTGCAACTTCGCCATCCGTGAGAGCCGGAAGCAGTGTCTTGCTTACGCCGTTTGCACCGACAACATGCGGAAGACTTACACATACGTCGCTTATGCCGTACTGACCGTCAAGATAATTTGAAACAGGAAGAACAGTCTTAGTATCTTTAATTATAGCGTCGCATATTTTTGCAACCGACATGGCGATAGCATAGTATGTTGCACCCTTCTTGCTTATTACCTGAGCGCCGGCCTTACGTACTTCATCAAGTACTTTGTCTGTATCTATATCGACAGATACTTCCTTGCAGTAGTCAAGAAGCGGAATACCCATAATATTGCTTACCGACCACGGTATAAAGGATGTATCACCGTGCTCACCGAGCACATATGCGTTTATGCTCCTCGGATCTATAGCAAGTTTTGCAGCAAGATTGTCCTGCAGACGAGAAGTATCAATGGTAGTACCTGAGCCGATTATCTGGCTCTTGTCAAGACCAGAGCGCTTTGAAAAAGTGTAGGTAATAACATCAACAGGATTGCTGACAATAACATATACAGCGTCTGGACAAACCTTTGTTATCTGCGGTATAACGTCTTTGGCTATATTGACATTTGTCTGAGCCAAGTCTATACGTGTCATACCCGGCTTACGAGCTATGCCGACTGTGGTAATTACAATATCCGAACCCTTAGCATCCGGATAATCACCGGAATATATATTTACCGGAGTTATATGTGAATTACCCTGAGAAATATCCATAGCCTCGCCAATAGCCTTATCCTTTGCTATATCGATAAGGACGATTTCAGCCGCCATGCCTGACAGCGCGATAGTATACGCTATAGTAGCTCCAACATTACCTGTGCCAAGCACACATATTTTTTTCCCTTGTTTCATACAGATAGTTCCTCCTGATATATTAAAATTCATTTAACCGTAAACACATTTATTCTACCATATATTTAGGTAAAAATAAAGCTTTTTTTACAGTGAAATCGCTATTTCGGCCTTTATTGAATAAATTCGTTCTCTTTGAATAATTTACAGAAAATTATTGATTTCTTTTTTGTAAACTAATATAATGAATTTTACATAAAATCATTATTTTTTAATTGAAAGGATAGTAAAATGACAAAACAAACCAAGCTAATAATAATATCCGCTGTGAGTCTTATAATGTTTGCATTTGTCTATTTGCTTATAAGTCTCGGCATAATAACAGATTTGGAAATAGCAGCCGGAGAATTTGCAAGGTCTTTAAGAAATGATATTGCTACGCCTGTACTTATTGTTATAACCAATATAGGCGATAAAATAATGATAACAGGCATTTGCATTGTGTTTTTAATATGGTCTAAAACCCGTCTGAAGCTTGGCGTACCACTTGCCGCTTCACTTATTATTTCTACAGTAATAAATCAGCTGCTTAAAAGCATGATAGGACGTCAGCGCCCGGATGAAATATATCATATGGTTGAGGAATCAGGCTTTAGCTTTCCAAGCGGTCATTCTACAAGTAATACGGTACTTTATATAACGATTATAATAGCAGCTTTAATATTTATGAATAGTATAAAGGGCAAAATAGCAGTGACAATATTGTCTGTTTTTATGATGCTTGCAGTGATGTTTAGCAGAATGTATTTAGGCGTTCATTTCTTGGGAGATATAATGGGCGGATTGTTTTTGGGATTGTTTGTCTCCTGTGCTGTATATGCATTGTGGCTTATAGCTTTTGATAAAATTAATATCCGCGGACTAAAAAGAGCGGAAAAGGCTCATACAGCAGTACAGGACTAAAGTGGTTTTTCATGCTTAAATATATCTGCTTTAAATAAAAAATTTTTTGCTGCGAGAAATGCTAAAAAACAGCACTATTATCGTGTTTTTTGATGATTAATATAAAAAAATAAAACAAAATTATACTTATTGTTCTTGATTTTTCGACCTTTTTTGATATATTATTACAGTGCATTTTGTTTCTTTACAAGATGTATATTCAACACAAAAACGCCGAGTGCTTTAATCAGCATTCGGCGTTTTTGTTTGGCTGTAATTAGATGTTACACGGTAACACAGGGTCATCATGCTGTCGCTCAGGTGAACATTTTCAATGGGAATTTCCGGGTGAATAACGGATAAATCGTAATGGCTGAAATTCCATATGCCCTTTATTCCAAGAGATATAAGCTGATCAGCCAAATCCTTTGCGGCATCCTTTGGTACGCACAGCACGGCAATTTGCGGACGAAGCTCGCGGCAAAAATCGTCGAGGCTGTCAATATGTCTTACCGGCAGCCCCCTTACAAGCTGGCCGCATATTGCTTCTTTGTTATCAAAAATACCTATAAGAGAAAATCCACGCTTATCAAATTCCATATGCGTAGCTATTGCACGGCCTAAATTTCCGGCGCCTATGACTATAGTCTTAAGCGAGGCGTCAAGACCCAATATAGACGCAATTTCACGATGAAGCTGTTCTATATTATATCCATAGCCTTGCTGTCCAAATCCGCCAAAGCAGTTTAAATCCTGCCGTATCTGACTAGCCGTAAGGCCCATTCTGCGTGACAGCTCTTTAGAAGATATACGCTCCATTCCCATCGACTTCAGGTCGTCTAAAAACCGATAGTACCTTGGCAGCCTCTTTATAACTGACATGGAAATATTTCCATCGCGGTTCATAATAATCAAACCCTTTATAGTTTATTCTGCTTAAATGTGCAATAAAGCATACAGATCCCCAAAGCACCGCCGTAATAAGCGGACGAAACATAAGATATATTACATCAAAATAAAATCTTATGACAAAGAAGCAGTATATCAATTTATTATTTATAATAAATATTTATACCAAGCCTTCTCGTCTGTTTTATGCAGAGAATTTGGAGACACTTAATTTGCACTAAATTCGGCAGATATCGTCTAACCTATGCATCTATTTTGCAGCAAGCTTCATAGCTGTATCCATAACATAATCGCCGAATTCGCGGCAGGTGCAGCCGGTGTCGCGCCCGGTTATGGAGATTTTCTTTTCTTCAAACATGCAGATGTCAAGCGCTCTCTCCAGCAAATCCGCCTGCTTCTGATAGCCTATGTGGCTGAGAAGCAGAACCGACGCGCGCAGCATTGAGCATGGATCTGCATACTTGTCTCTGCCTTCCTTGACCATACGCGGTGCAGAGCCGTGTATAGCTTCAAACATAGCATATTTCTTGCCTAAGTTCGCACTACCTGCCGTGCCGACACCGCCCTGGAACTCCGCTGCCTCATCGGTAATAATGTCGCCGTAAAGATTTGGTAGTATAAACACCTTGAAGTCGGTGCGGCGCTTTTCATCTATCAGCTTTGCAGTGGTTATATCTATATACCAGTCGGTCGTGCGTATCTCAGGATAATCCTTTGCTATTTCCTGGCATATCTTAAGGAACTTTCCATCAGTAGTTTTGACCACATTTGCCTTTGTTATTATAGATACGTGATCCTTATGATTTTTACGTGCATAGTCGTATGCCATCTGTGCAATGCGGCGAGTGCCCTCTGTAGTGGTGACAGTAAAGTCAACAGCAAGATC
>CAJFJP010000077.1 GCA_904384255.1 Candidatus Timburyella stercoris | reverse complement strand
TTTTTGTAGGTATAAATGTAAGCGTTTCACGCGATGTGTCGCCGCCAGCCTCAGCTATCTTTTTTTGCAGGTGCGACGTCACTTTCTCAATGTTTTTAACCACATTAATCGGCGAGGTAAACACCTTGTGATTTATTCGTTGAAGAAGATATTTAAATTGTCGGCCCTCTTGCAGTGCTTTTATAAGATATGTATCGTTGATGTGCCCACAGCCAAACGGTTCAAGCGATATGATTTCTCCTGCGAAATCAAACTGATCGGCAATATGTAGCATATGGTCTGCTGCAATATTAATCAAATGCATCGCCTCATTCGGTTTTATTAGGTATTTTTTTATAATACACCATTTGAATAACTTTTACAATGTATTTTTGCCTATATCATTATATGCTTAATTTCAAATTTGTTCCTCAGTTTTGCAAGTATAATCTGATAAGTACATAAATTGCCGCTTTTTATATAAAAAATCGGCCTTTAAATTTTAACATATTTATAATACGAAACGGCTCCGTTAGCCTATTCGATGACAAAACAAAGCCGTTTCTTTATTTTTTATTTGTACAATATAAAAATGACATTTTCGTTTGTAATTTTAATGTCAGCTTATTTCAGCTCCGCCCCATTCTACAACCGTAAAGCCATGCCTTTCAAATGTGGAAAGCTGTTGTTCCTCTATTTCAATAGGCTTGTCAAGCGGCTTAAATGCCATAAATACACGCAGTACGCTGTCAGGCGCCGGAGTTATTTCAAGCTCGGCGTTTTCGGTGTAGGTTTCGCCTTGAAATGCTATGAGATTATATTTATTGTCCTGCATAAGCGGCAGCCAATAAACGATAAATTCGTTGTATTCTTTTGGCGTAAGACCCATATATGCAAGTTTTTCCTGAAGAAATTTCTCAGTGTCCTCGCCCTTTACCACAAAGCCGCTGCTTATATCATAATCGACGTTGCTTATGCCGTCCCAGAATAAATATGAGTACTCACGTCCGTCAGCTGAGTTAATCAGAGTGCCGTCGGGATTAGCGGTGACTGTCCAACCATTTTCACTGTAAGCAGGATACGTACAACCAAGCTCGCCGTTAAAGTCAAGCTTAACATTTACCTCCATGCGCTCCTCTGGATAGAGATAGATGACAGGCTTGGCAGCAGCGGGTCCACGAGAATAGTCGGTGTACCAAATTGCAAAAGCCACAATTCCGCATATCAAAACTGCCGCAACTGGAATAATCCATTTTAAATGCTTTTTCAACAAAATCACCTCATTTTTATTTTAAAATTGGCATTTATTTTATAAATAATAACATATTTTTGTTTTTATTACAATATTAAATTTGTAATATTTGGCAAAATAGCAGCTAAATTTTATAAATGCGGTTTTGTGGTATTCATTACGCCGGAATTTATTTAGTTTAACAGAACAGATTAATGCAACAGAAAGCCGCCGGCAAAAAACCGGCGGCTTGGAATAAAATAATAAGGGAAGCATGATATAATATACTATACAGAGTAATTTTTTGAGTAGTCTTATAGGCCTTCGTCGTCTGTATAATTATAGCTGACCGCGGCATTTAAAGCTGTCATGGGCTGGAATACCTACAAAACAGCGCCGACTAAAACAACAAAAGCTATTTATGGTCATTGTAAAGTGTATCTACTAATTCATCAACAAGTTTATGACACTTTGGAGACAGGCATCTAAGCTTTTTTAAATGCTCCTGCTCAGCTTTGCTGATAATTAAAATATCTTTACGGCTTACCTTTATCTTTTCAGGATAGGCATATTCATCTGCATCAGGATCATTTAAAATATAAGTTTCCAGACCGCATTCCTCGTCGAGGCCAAGAAGATAAAGCTGTGTACATTTAAGGGCTTCAGCAAAATTTTTAAGCTTTGACTGCGGTATATCGTTTTCTCCCATCTCTATTTTATTTATAGACGAACGCGACTTATAGCCAAGTATTTGAGCTAATTGTGACTGAGAATAGTTAAGCTCTTTCCGCCTTTTTCTTATTTTTTCACCAATATTATTTTTCATGCAATTACCACCTAAGTGATTAATTTTAATTTCTGCAATTATTATACAATATATTGAGTTTCAAGTAAAGTAAAACCATATTGAAACGAAAAAATTGTTTTATTTAGTTAATTTTAGATATAATGTAAACTTGGTTCACAAATTGTTTTTAAGTAAATAAATTATAAAATATGATTATAAAAGAATTAAAATAAAAATTTTTATAATAAACAGATAATAATAGGTATTGCCTTAAAGAAAAATATAAAATATAATGTGTTAGAAAAGGAGGAATATAAAAATGATATTAGCTGATATTGAGAAAAAGCTGTTTACATTGCATACAAAAAATATTACATATCAGATGAAGGTTGATGAATACGGATTTTTGCTGCATACTTATTATGGCGCTAAGATTGAAAATGAGGATATGAGCAAATTTATTCAGTATTTATGGAGAGGCTTTTCCGGTCATCCATATGAGATGAAAAACGTTGAAGGAAACTTCAACTGGTCTTTGGACACACTTCCGCAGGAGTATTCTACGTATGGCTCAGGCGATTACCGCTCGCCGGCGCTGCATGTTATAAATACCGATGGCAGCAGTGACTGCGATTTAAGATATAACAGATATGAGATAATTGAAGGCAAACCGGCGCTCAAAGGGCTTCCGGCGACATATGGCAGCAGCGATGAGGTGCAGACGCTTAAAATAGAGCTACTGGACAAAATAAGCGGCATTGGCGTTGACCTATATTATTCGGTGTTCGAACAAAGGGACATTATAACACGCAATGCTATTATAAAGAACGGCGGAAAGGGAAAAGTTTGGCTTGAACGCGCCATGTCTATGTGCGTAGATTATAATATTGCACCGAATTTCGACTTAATGACATTTTACGGCAGACAACTGGGCGAAAAGTTTATCGAGCGTGCTCCGCTTCGTCACGGCAAGACAGTAGCAGACAGCTTCCGTGGCTCTTCAAGCTCTCAGCGCACACCATTCATGATTTTATGCGATAATAATGCCAGCGAAACACAGGGTGATTGTTACGGCTTTTGCCTTGTATACAGCGGCAGCTTTTTGTCCGAGGTGGAACAGGATCAGGCCGACCAGGTCCGTGTGACTATGGGTATACAGCCTGAATCGTTTAGGTGGGAGCTTAACTCCGGTGATGAATTTTGCACGCCTGAGGTAATGATGAGCTTCAGCAGCGAAGGCCTCGGACAGCTTTCGCGTAATTATCATAACATAATTCATCACAATCTCACACGCGGCAAATACCATCTTTCCCGCCGCCCTATACTTATAAACAACTGGGAAGCTACTTATTTCAATTTTACAGAAGAGCAAATTTATAAAATAGCTGAGGATGCTTCAAAGCTCGGCATTGAGATGCTGGTGCTGGATGACGGCTGGTTTGGCAAGCGTGACGACGCTAGAAGCGGACTTGGCGATTGGTTTGTCAACACCGGGAAGCTTCCGAGCGGAATTAATAAATTCTGCCAGAAAATAAATGATTTAGGCATGAAGTTTGGTCTGTGGTTTGAACCGGAAATGATATCAGAGGACAGCGACCTTTTCCGTGCGCATCCTGACTGGGTGCTGCGCACTGCCGGACGTCAGGGCATGCTCGGCCGCTGCCAGTTTGTAATAGATATGTCGCGAAAGGATGTGGTGGACTATCTGTATGACTCGATAAGCAGCGTGCTGAAAAGCGCAAACATAGAGTATGTAAAGTGGGATGCCAACCGCCAGATAGCAAATGCGTGGACGGCGCTATTGCCGGCAGAGCGTCAGGGTGAAGTAATGCACAGATATGTACTCGGCCTTTATGACTTGCTTGAGAGGCTTACGTCGTCTTTCCCGAATATATTGTTTGAGAGCTGCTCCGGCGGAGGGAACCGCTTTGACGCAGGTATGCTTTACTATGCGCCGCAGACTTGGGCGTCAGACAACTCCGACGCCTTTGCACGGCTGTTTATACAGTACGGCACATCGTTTATGTTCCCAGTTTCTACTATGGGCGCGCATGTATCGGCTTGCCCAAATCACCAAACTGGACGCATATCTCCGCTTGAGACGCGCGGCGTTGTAGCTATGTCCGGAACATTCGGATACGAGCTCGACACCAACCTAATGACGGACGAGGAAAAGGAGATTATTAAAAAGCAGGTTGAGACATACAAAAAATATTATGATTTAATAAATTACGGCGATTATTACCGCCTCTCCGATCCGTATAAAACCGACAGATATGTGGCGTGGATGTTCCTTTCAGAGGATAAGTCAAAGGCGCTTGTAAATTATGTCCAGGTTAGGGCTTATGCCAATGCTCCAGCTATATATGTAAAGCTTCAAGGACTTAAAGAAGACAGCATATATATTGTAAACGGCAAGGAGTATTCTGGAAGATCGCTTATGAAGTGCGGTATATATTTTGGCAGCGAAAACGGCGATATGATAGCTAAGCAGATAGAGGTTGTAGAGAAATAGCTGTTCGCGCAAATATTGTAAAACCGCCAAAATTGTCGGCTGATGGCGCGGCGGCCGGCGGTAATTACTGCGCTGACGGCTTCAGTCCGTAGCAGCAGATGAACAGCCGGCATAGGTTATATGGCAGGAAGATTTATTAAACTGCGATTGATGATTTTATAAATGGAGCAACGCAAATTAATAATCTTCCTGCTCTTTAATGCAATTAAGTTTACATAACAACAAATATGTATATAATATGTAAAATCAAAAAGTAGCAATGGTAAAAAATAATAAAATTTGTGGTTTGCGGAAATTTAGCTATTGTATTGATTTTTGCAATGTATTATAATATTTTTTGAGTATAAATGATTTCCAAAGGAGAAAGTGGAGAATGAAGACGATAGGCGTACTGACAAGCGGCGGCGACGCTCCGGGCATGAATGCTGCAGTTAGAGCGGTCGTGCGTTCGGCAATTTTGAAGGGAATAAAGGTAATAGGGATAAGAAGAGGTTATAATGGCCTTATAAATAATGATACATCGAGGATGTATTTAAGAAGTGTTTCGGACATAATACATAGAGGCGGTACTATTCTCTATACTGCACGCAGCCCTGAGTTTAAGACGGAGGAGGGCATGCAGAAAGCTGTTAATGTGTGTCATGAATTGGGAATAGAAGGCATAGTCGTAATAGGCGGTGACGGCTCATACCGCGGCGCGCTTGATTTGTCAAAGAGAGGAATACCTTGTGTCGGACTGCCTGGCACAATAGACAACGACATAGCCTGCACTGATTATACAATAGGCTTTGATACGGCGATGAACACAGCGATGGAAATGGTAGACAGATTGAGAGATACTGCACAGTCGCATGAAAGATGTACTGTTGTTGAGGTAATGGGCAGACGTGCAGGTTTTCTCGCACTGCATACTGGTATAGCAGTAGGTGCAACGGCTATTTTGGTGCCGGAGGTTCCTTTTGATCTTGAAAAAGATGTAATAAATAAAATGTATGAGACTTTAAAATCCGGTAAAAAGCATTTTATTATAGTGGTTGCCGAGGGCGTCGGTCATGTTGATGAAATGGCGAGGGAGATAGAAAAGATAACCGGTATAGAGTCGCGCGCGACGGTGCTGGGACATGTTCAACGCGGCGGTTCTCCGACGGTGCGTGACAGAGTTATAGCAAGCCAAATGGGTCACAGGGCTGTCGAGCTGCTTTCAAGCGGAGTTGGAAACAGAGTAGTTGCATATAAGAGCGACAAGATTGTCGATTATGATATAAACGAAGCCTTAGCTATGAAAAAGCCGTTTGAATATGAGCTTTACAAGGTCGCTCATGAAATAAGCATATAATTTATTTTTGATAATATTAACAAGCGCTGGTGTACATGTACATCAGCGCTTGTTGTCATATATAACAGATAAAATCAGTAGAGAAAATTGCTGGCGTAGACTTTAAAACGTCTAAACCTTATATAAAAGCCGTTATAAAAAACATTGCCGGCAAAAAAATTGCCGGCAATGGGTAAAAAAAGCACAAACGCTGTTTATATACGCTTTTTTTAATCCAATACTATTATTATCAAAGATTAATCTAAATATACATATAAATATTAATTTAAAGTTAAATTTTACTTGACTTTAAAAATGAATTATTATATAATAGTAAGCTGCAATAACATGGGGTGGTATACGATTTTTGCGGCTAAAAATGACTGTAAAATTATTATACCACTAATATGCTTTTTATGCAACTTTCTGTAAACAAATTTGGTTTTGTTAATAAAAAAGGAGTGATTAAAAGCCTATGGCGAATGTTAAACCGGTGCAGTTCGGGGTCACTACGCGTATGAGCTTTTCAAAAATCAAAGAGGTATTAGAAATGCCGTACCTTATTGAGGTGCAGAAAAATTCTTACGAGTGGTTTTTAAAAGAGGGCCTCAAAGAGGTATTAAAGGATGTATCTGCCATTACTGATTTTACCGGAAATCTTGTATTGGAATTTATTGATTACAAACTTGACGACACTCCTAAATACAGCATAAACGAATGCAAGGAAAGAGACGCCACTTATGCTGCTCCGCTGAGAGTGACGGCGCAGCTGCTCAACAAGGAGACGGGCGAGATAAAGGAAAGCGAAGTGTTTATGGGCGACTTCCCGCTCATGACCGATTCGGGCACCTTTGTCATAAACGGCGCCGAGCGCGTTATAGTTTCACAGCTCGTGCGTTCTCCCGGCGTCTACTACAGCTATGACATAGACAAAACCGGAAAGCATCTTTACAGCGCCACCGTTATACCGAACCGCGGCGCGTGGCTTGAGTATGAGACGGATCAGAACGATATTTTATATGTCCGCATTGATAAAAACCGCAAGCTGCCCATAACTACATTTATAAGAGCATTGGGGCTTTCATCAAACGAGCAGATTAAAGCGGTGCTCGGCGACGACGAGAGACTGTCGGCGACGCTTGACAAGGATACTGCTGCAAATACTGAGGAGGCACTTTCTGAAGTTTATAAGAAGCTTCGTCCGGGTGAGCCCTTTACTGTTGACGGCGCTCAGTCGTATATAGAGGCGCTGTTCTTTGACAGCCGCCGTTATGATATGTCGAGAGTCGGCAGATATAAGTATAATAAAAAGCTGGCTTTATGGCACAGGATAGCCGGCAAAGAGCTTTCACGCCCTGTGGCCGACCCAATGACAGGTGAGATAATAGCCGACGCAGGCGAGATACTCACTAAGGAACGTGCTGAAGAATTATCAAATAAAGGTGTTAAAGAGGCTTATATCAAGATAGTAGACGCTGAGGCCAATGAGTGTGAAGTAAAGGTCATATCTAACGGCATGGTTGATATAAACAATTTCATAGACTTTGACGTGGCCGATCTTGGCGTAAACGAGATGGTCTGCTTTGATGTGCTTAAGGATATACTTGAGAACAACAAGACAAAAGATGAAATACGCACGGCAATAGAGCAGAGAATAGATGAGCTTATGCCGAAATGCATAACGCTTGACGATATTTTTGCAACGGTAAACTATTTGCTTAATCTTGCGCATGATGTGGGAAATACCGACGATATTGACCATTTGGGCAACCGCCGCATACGTTCGGTGGGCGAGCTGCTTCAAAACCAGTTCAGAATAGGATTTTCCCGCATGGAGCGTGTAATACGCGAGAAAATGACGCTGCAGGCGCAGGACATGGATATAATTACGCCGCAGTCGCTTATAAACATACGCCCCGTAGTTGCGGCGGTTAAGGAGTTCTTTGGCTCCTCACCGCTGTCGCAGTTTATGGACCAGACAAACCCTCTGGCCGAGCTTACGCACAAGCGCCGTCTTTCGGCACTCGGCCCCGGCGGACTTTCAAGAGATCGCGCAGGATTTGAGGTCCGCGACGTTCACTACAGCCACTATGGAAGAATGTGTCCTATTGAAACGCCGGAAGGTCCGAATATAGGACTTATAAACTATCTTGCGACTTATGCAAGGATAAACGAATACGGCTTTATCGAAGCGCCGTTCCGCCGCGTGGACAAGGAAACGGGCGTTGTATTGGATGAAGTTGAATATATGACAGCGGATGTAGAAGACGATTATGTTGTGGCGCAGGCTAACGAGCCGCTGGATGAAAACAACCGCTTTAAAAATCCGAAAGTTAACTCCCGCTTCCGCGATGAGTTTATGGAGGTTGAAAGCTCTGCCGCGGATTATATGGACGTATCGCCGAGAATGGTTGTGTCTGTAGCTACGGCAATGATACCATTCCTTGAAAATGACGATGCCAACCGCGCGCTGATGGGCTCCAACATGCAGAGACAGGCTGTGCCTCTGATGAAGACGGAAAGTCCGATAGTCGGTACGGGCATGGAATATAAAATAGCTGTTGACTCCGGCGTTGTTGCGCTGGCCAAGCATGACGGCGTGGTTCAGAGAGTCACGGCTAATCATATAGAGATAAAGACGGACTCCGGCGAAGTTGACCATTACCGCCTGACTAAATTCCTGCGCTCCAATCAGGGCACATGCATAAACCAGCGCCCGATTGTAAATTGGGGTCAAAGAGTTAAAAAAGGCGACGTTATAGCCGACGGCCCGGCGACAAGCAACGGCGAGATAAGTCTCGGCAAGAATGTACTTATCGGCTTTATGACGTGGGAAGGCTATAACTATGAGGACGCTGTTCTTATAAATGAAAAGCTGGTAAAAGAGGACGTATTTACCTCAATTCATATAGAGGAATATGAGATAGAGGCAAGAGACACCAAGCTCGGTCCGGAAGAAATTACAAGAGATATACCAAACGTCGGTGAAGATGCTCTTAAG
>CAJFJP010000076.1 GCA_904384255.1 Candidatus Timburyella stercoris | reverse complement strand
AAAAAGCTTGCGCTTTGTCGCAGCGTTTCTGAAAACGAGGGGAGAATAACCTCCCTTTCAGCGCCGAATTCTTACAGCCTTTATGTTTCAATTCCTTTCTGCCCTACAAAATGCTCATACTGCTCTTTTGTGTCAAATACAATACAGCAGGCGGGACATCTTATTCCGGATTATTTGGAAAAGCTCTGCGAAGAGCTTGAGGTTACTGCCGAAGCTCCGGCAAGGCTTGGACTGAAATTAGAGACAATATACATTGGCGGCGGTACTCCCGGTGTGCTGACGGCCGAGCAGCTTGATGCGTTAATGGGCAGAATATCCGCCTGCTTTGATATATCTTCGGCGAGGGAATATACAGTAGAGCTTGGCCGGCCGGATGTTATTACGGCGGAAAAGCTTCAGGCGGTGAAAGAAAACGGCGCCGGTCGTGTGAGTATAAATCCTCAAACAATGAATGCAGACATACTGCAAAGCATAGGCCGCCGGCATACTCCGCAGCAAACGATAGATACGTTCGCCGCTGCGCGAGATATTGGGCTTACAGTTAATATGGACTTAATAGCTGGACTTCCGCACGAATTGTTTGACAGCTTTAAAAACAGCATTGATACACTTATTTCACTAAGTCCTGAAAATATAACGGTACACACATTAGCTCTCAAGCGTGCGGCAGGGCTGGACTATAAATATGGGATATATGAAGCAGACGCTGTAGGCAAAATGGTTGATTATGCATACAGCTCTGTGACGCACGCTGGGTATGAACCGTATTATATGTACCGGCAAAAGCGCTCGCCTGGCAATCATGAGAATGTTGGCTATGCAAAGCCCGGATTTGAAAGCTTATACAATGTATTTATAATGGATGAAACGCATACAATATTAGGCGCCGGTGCCGGTGCCGTAACCAAGCTTGTGTCGGATGTCGGCAAAAACATAGAGCGGGTCTTCAATTTCAAATACCCTTATGAATACATAAATAGATTTAATGAGCTTATTGAAAGAAAATCAGCTGTAGCGGAGTTTTACAATAAATCCTGGCAAAAGTCTGGATTATGCTGATTATACTTTGGAATATCCGGTTTAAGTATGTTGCAGTTTCCCGGCAGAGTAATGAAAAGGCGAAAAATCTGCAATTACCAACTATGCCGGCGTGCAGCGTAAATTATACAAAAAATTCACCATTAGTGGCAGCGACTCGTCAACAGCAATATGGCTTTAACGGCACTATTGGAATAAAGCGCAGCAGCCTTTCCATAGCAGTAAATGGAAAGATGGCGCCTTGATAGGAAACAAGGCATGGTGGGTAGAACCCGCGCTCCAAGCTGCCAATTTTACGTTGACAGCGGCTTTATATAATTTTTATTTTTAAATTTAAATTATAATATTATTCGCTGCATCTTTGCAAAATAGCAAAATTTATGCACAGGTCTGAATATATACGCTGCGGCGGGTGGATTGTAAGAGGCAAATCTTTTGAAAGCGGGTTTAGACAGATGTAGATGTATATATTTAAGAACCTGCGCATCAAAATAAAGTATAAGGATACAATAAACCGGCATAGGTTTACAAGTGCTTGTTTTAATTGTTATTAATATTATGAGAAACCCAATAAAGAAGGTGATAATTTGAAAAATATAAACGATATAATAATACGTCGGCTTATTGACCGGCGTCAAATAAACAAAGCTGTTAGGGAAAATCCCGAGCTGCGCATAAAGACGGACGATGGAATATATGAGCAGAAGATTATAGATATAGCGGAATATGCCGCGTCTGAAGAAAATAATATTAAGATAATAATGCTGGCAGGCCCGTCCGGTTCCGGCAAAACTACAACGGCAAACATGCTGAAAAGAAGATTTGGCTTTATGGGCATAAGCTCTGATATAATTTCGCTTGACCATTTTTATTTAAAGCCGGAAAAATTTCCTAAAAATCCTGACGGCACGCCTGATTTTGAATCGGTGTATGCGCTCGACCTTGAGCTTATGCACAAATGCTTTATAGAGCTGATAAGCACCGGTGAGAGCACTATACCGTATTTCAGCTTCACTGGCGGCGGGCGTATTGGGAGCCGGGATATAAAAATAGCGAAAAACGGCGTAGTTGTTGTCGAGGGCATACACGCTCTTAATCCGCTTATAATAGAAACACTTCCGGCCGACAGTCTGCTGAAAATTTATGTAAGTGTTGAGTCGGGCATATTTGAGGACGACGAGCTTATATTTTCGCCCAGAGATTTAAGGCTTGTGCGCCGTATGATACGTGACAGCATATTCCGGAATGCTACAGTAGAGCGTACGCTTGAAATGTGGGACGGCGTTATAAGAGGGGAAAAAGAATATCTATATGTTCATAAGGACACGGCTGACGTCGATATAAATTCAATGCACAGCTATGAGCCATGTTTGTTCAGAAATCGTGCGCTGAAGCTTCTTGAGGATGTGGATGAAAGCAGCCCGTTTTACAGTAAGGTTTACGAGCTTATAAATGCGATAAATCCGTTTGAAGCATTGGACGAGGATTTGGTGCCTCCTCCCTCGCTGCTTAGGGAGTTTATAGGCGGCGGGATATATGATTATTGACGTCTGACGAATACAATCATACGTACGTGTCGACCGCTTGTCAGCACCGGGAGCATTTGGTGAAAACCTTATTGGCTTTAACGGTACGACCGTCTTTAACACAGCGCGTATTATAAACATGCTTTGAATAATTTTTTAAGAAAAGAGAGCTGCTCGTTTATTGTTTTTTATTTATAATCTTATGAGTCACTTAAGCGAAAGCACGCTTGCAGCAGTTTTTCATGTTTTATATACCTCGAATATGATCCGGTTTATTAAAATTTATGAATGAATAAAGCGTCTATATCAATTTGATTAATTTTTACTTATAAATTATAAGCTAAATATTTTTGTGTTGAATAAGCAATGGAAAATGTTATAATAAATGTAAGAATAAGCCAGAATATATTTGGGAATATTTATGTAAGATAAAAATAAATTAAATACGGAGGTTTTTGTTATGAGTATATTTGACGAGACGGTTGTAAAGGCAAAGGAAGTTTTAGATATAGCAGGCAAAAAGACAAACGATATCATTGCAGTTCAAAAGATAAAAATGAGCATAGCGTCTCTAAAATCTCAGCTTTCTAAGATGTATGAGGCGCTTGGCCGTCTGTGCTGTGACAACGGTACCGAGACTCCGAGCGTAAATATGCTGGAGCTTATGTCGGAGATTGAAGAAAGGATAGCAGAAATAAAATCGCTTGAGAAAAAACTTGCAGCTCTCAGGGGCGAAAAGATATGCACTGTCTGTGGGGCAAAGAATACATCAGAGTCTCTGTATTGCAACAAATGCGGCAGCAAGCTTCCTGAGACAGAAACGAAATCAGCCGAAGAAGTTGACGAGGCTGAAAATTCTGAAAAGGAATCAGAAACATGCTGTGACTGCGGCTGCGAGGTAAAATCCGAAACTACTGACTCGGACAGCGAAAACTAAATATAATTTAATAAGGGGATGGCCGGAAATATTTCGGCTATCCTCTTTATGCTTTAACATAATATATTGGAGAAGAAAATGAGCGAATATCACATAACAAATGATAAATACGCCGCCGCAGCGAAATATATATCAGATAGAATAAAATATATTCCGACGGTGGCTGTGGTGCTTGGCTCTGGACTTTCTGGACTTACCTGCGGCATAAAAAACGCGGTGAAGCTGAAATACAGTGACATACCATTTTTTCCAAAATCCACAGCTCCTACTCATGAGGGAGCTCTTTACTGCGGGCTTTTATGCAATACTCCTGTACTTGTGATGTCTGGCCGAGTACATTGCTATGAAGGCTACAGCATGTCTGACGCAGTTTTTTATATAGGAGTTATGGCAAAGCTTGGTATAAAAAATCTGTTGCTTACAAACGCTGCAGGTGCCGTTAATAAAGATTTTGCACCGGGCGATATTATGCTTATAACCGACCATATAAAGCTTGTGGCGGAGAGTCCGCTGACGGGTGCACACAATGATTTGTTTGGTCCAAGATTTCCATGTATGACGGAAGTTTACAGCAAGGAGCTTTCACAAATAATTAAATGTTGTGCGGCTGATTTGGATATATGCCTTAAAGAGGGGGTATATATGTATTTTGCCGGCCCACAGTATGAGACTCCCGCAGAGATAAGGGCGGCTGCGGTTTTAGGCGCTGATGCGGTGGGCATGTCCACTGTGCCTGAGGCAATAGCCGGTTGCGCAGCGGAGATAAAAATTGTGGCTTTGAGTGTAATTACAAATATGGCGGCGGGAATTTTAGGTAGCGCGCCGAATGAGGCAGAAGTATCTGCCAATGCTAAATTTGCTGAGACAAGGCTCAGCAGGCTTATAGAAAGCTTTGCAAAGTCTGTGTCAAATTAAAAATTGCAGATATCGCTTTTTTAAAATAATTTAACCTGATATATTTGTCAGTGATTTTATTGTGCATTTGTTTTAGGCGGCTGAAATTCTGATAAAGATTTTGCCGGGCACATACATAAAATTTGCATATAAATCGGAATTTATATGCAGAAGACAAAGCGCCTGTATCTTTTGCGTATGATATAAAAATTATAAAATCAGTCAAAATAAGCTGCGAACAGCAATATTTACAAATGCATCTTAAACCGAATTTTTTCTGTTGGAATATGCAGTTTTACAGCTTGTAGATATCATTTAGACACGTAGTTTTAGTAAAGATAGATCATATTTTTCTTAAAGGAGACAACATATGAAAAAATTTAATAATATAGGTCTTGTAATAGCTGATGTACAGGAGTATGCTCCTATAAACATCTTATGTGAAAAATACGGCGGAGTGTTCAGCGAGCAGTTCGGTGATAAATTATCTGTTTTTGAGTATAAAAATAAAGGCGGCTCTGTAAAGATAAGCGCCGTACTATGCGGCATAGGCAAGGTAAACGCTGCAGCCGCCACAGCATATCTTATAGCATCTGCAAAGTGCGACGCTATTATAAATTCGGGGCTTAGCGGCGGAATTTCATCAGTGCGCAGAGGCGATTACACAATCGGCACAGAATATATTGAGCATGACTTTGATGTAAGTCCATTAGGCTATAAAAAATCCTTTAAGCCTGACCAGGACTGTTATATATATAAGCCGGATAATACTTTATTTGAAGCATATTCTGCTATAGAAGGCATAATATCAGGAGTAATGGTGTGCGGCGACAAATTTGTAGGCAGCGATGATGAGAAAAAACAGATAAAGAAAGACTTCAGCGCAGTATCATGTGATATGGAATCAGCCGCGTGTGCTTCTGTTTGTTATAAGGCGAAAGTGCCGTTTATAGCAGTAAGACGTATTTCCGACGACGCTGGTGATGCGGCTGCAGACAGTTATATCAGCATGAATAATCTTGCGGAGGACAAGCTGATAAACGTTGTGCTAAAAGGCATAGACAATTTGCTGTAATCTGTTTCGACAAAAATTAAACCAGTGAAAAAATATAAAATCATTTTATAGCAGCGTAGTCTTTAGTGAATAAATGTGTGATTTGAGGCTGTATTTTAGCTTTTTCCGTATCAAGGCCGCTGCTTTTCCTGAAGACGCTCGTCATAAGTTTTCACTAATGCCTCAACTCCTTTCAAAATGTGTTTTTCAGGAGGTTTTGTGTGATTTAAGACGTTATCAGATTACGGCTCACTTATGCATGTACGATTGCTGAGTTTTGAAAGGCAATTTATTTATGCAGTCTTACCGGCCGCAGAAGATATCCTAATTTTTGCTTTTCTGATGAGGCAATAAATGTTGAAATATGCTTAAATAAATATGTTTTATAAGAGCTTGTCGTACTCACATCCGATGGAAGCATTGGACAAAATAATCATTTAACTTTGCATATAAGCCGCATGTGGTGTATAATATAAATTCAGTAAATATTTCTTTGAGAGGAAAATATGGGAAAATATAAGCAGCAAAGCTTTTTACATGGCGCTACAATACTGGTAGCGGCTACGCTTTTGGTAAAGGTAATAGGCGCTATATACAGAATACCGCTTGGAAATATGATAGGCACGGTAGGCATGAGGTATTTTTCCAACGCCTACGATTTATATCTGCCTATATATTCACTTGCCATGGCAGGACTTCCGACGGCGGTGGCAAGAATAATTGCACAGCGCATGTCGCAGCAGCGCTACAGGGATGTTCGGCGAACATTTAAGGTAACAAAGCTCACATTCCTTGTAACAGGGCTTTCAAGCTTTCTGATAATGCTTATAGCAACATGGCCGTTTGTATCCCTTATAAACAGCACAGAATCGGTATATGCAATACTTGCAATATCACCGTCTATACTTTTCTGCTGCATAATGTCAAGCTACAGGGGATATTACGAAGGCCAGCGCAATATGACGCCGACAGCCGTGTCAAATATAATAGAGGCGCTGGGTAAGCTTGTAATAGGACTTGGACTGACTTTTGTAGTTATACAAGTCGGAATGAGCCAGTTTGAGAGCACCGGCAAGGTGTTCGGCAAGGTTATCGAAGGCGAGACGCCGGAGATAATGCGTCAGGCGGCGTCAGACGCTATTTTGCCGTATGCGGCGGCAGCCGCAGTCTTAGGCATAACGATAGGCTCATTAATCGGCGCAATATATATGTTTGTAATGCACAAGGTTAAGGGGGACAGCTTCAGCGTAAGGGATTTGAGAAATTCTCCGCCGCCGATAAGCGCAAAAAGCACGCTTAAGGTGCTGCTGGTAATGGCTATTCCAATAGCTATAGGCAGTCTCAGCACACAGATAAGCAGTCTTGTGGATACACTGGTGGTTCAAACTCGTCTGGATGGTCTGTTTGACAATCATGCAGAAGAAATGAATGCAATATATAGTGAGCTGTTAAGCGGTGTAACGGAAAAATCCAGTGCTATATACGGTACTTATAAAGGATTTGTATATACTTTGTATAATCTTATACCTACTATAGCTTCAGTTATTGGTGTAAGCGCGCTGCCGGCGGTGACTACGGCGTGGGTAAAGCGTGACAGGAAAAATCTTAAGATAAATATTGAGTCGGTTTTAAGAATAACTGCACTGGTCGCATTTCCGGCAGGTATTGGAATATCCGTTCTCTCAAAAGGCATAATAGATTTATTATACAGCTCACGTGAACCGTATATGATTATTATTGCGACACCGCTGCTTAGGGTTATGGGAATAACTGCGATAATTTCCAGCATGTGCCTGCCTATAACGAGCGTGCTTCAGGCGATAGGCAAGCAGTTTATACCTGTCCGCAACATGCTGATAGGTGCCGGTACAAAGGGACTTATATCATTTATTCTCGTTGGCATACCGTCAATAAACATAAACGGCGCGCCGTATGGTACTCTGGTATGCTATTTGGTTATATTTGTGCTTAATTTTATAAGCGTGTGCAGATATACACATTTTGTGCCGAGTATAATGTCGATATTTATAAAACCGTTCATATGTGCGGCATTGTGCGGAGTAACTGCCGGAGCAATGAATTGGATTTTGGGTGGACATATTTCGGAAAACTTATCGACTGTTATTTCGATAGCTTTGGCTGGAATAGTGTATATTATAGCGCTGTTTATATTTAAGGCGATATCAAAGGACGACGTTATGATGATTCCAAAGGGCGAAAAAATAGCTAATGTACTTGAAAAATATCACCTGATAGGTTAAAATAGAGGCATATTTAAAGATAATACTTGATTTTTGGTGCGTTTTATGATAAAAGATTATGTAAGCAATGCTTGTGGGAAATATAATATAGACAATTTGCTTGAGATTATGGCTTTGCTTCGGTCGGAAGACGGATGTCCGTGGGATAAGGTGCAGACACATGAGTCGATAAGGGGTGCCCTTATTGAAGAGACGTATGAGGCAGCCGACGCCATAGATAAAAATGATATGTCTGCGCTAAAGGAAGAGCTCGGTGACGTTTTAATGCAGGTTGTGTTTCATGCACAAATCGAGCGTGAAAACGGTGGCTTTAATTTTGATGATGTTTGTGACGGTGTCTGCCGCAAGTTAATATTTCGTCATCCTCATGTGTTTGGCAGTGTAGAAGCAGATACTCCTGATGAAGTGCTTAATAACTGGGATAATATAAAGAGGCAGGAAAAATCGCAGAAGACATTTACAGACACATTGACAAGCGTTCCAGATGCATTTCCGGCACTTATGCGGGCACAGAAGCTTCAAAAGCGTGCATCTAAGGCTGGCTATGATTTTGTCGACGTTAACGATGCCATGGACAAGCTGTCTGAAGAACTTCTCGAATTAAGCGAAGCTATTTCGTCTGAAAACAAAGAAGAAATGTTTGATGAAATAGGCGATGTGTTGTTTTCGGCAGTAAATGTATCAAGGCATTTAGGTATTGATGCTGAGGAGGCGCTTGCTAAATCTGCTGATAAGTTTATAAGCAGATTTTCAGCAGCAGAAATGCTTGCATCAGAGCGTGGACAATCACTTGATGAACTTGGCGTACAAGAGCTCGACGCTTTATGGAATGAAGCCAAGAAAAAGGAGTAATTCGTCAGCTGTTTACAGCTGTAGAATATAATATTTATACAATTTTTTGGAGGGATTCTTACAATGAACAAAAACGAACTCATAGCTTCGGTAGCAGAGAAAGCCGGACTGACAAAGAAGGATTCTGAAAAGGCTGTAAGCGCAGTAATCGAATCAATTGTTGAGACAATTGCTTCTGGCGATAAGGTACAGCTCGTAGGCTTTGGCACATTCGAGGTACGTGAGCGCGCAGAGAGAACCGGCCGCAATCCTCAGACAAAGCAGCCGATTGTTATTCCTGCATCTAAGCTTCCTGTATTTAAGGCTGGCAAGGCTTTTAAGGATGCTGTAAGCAAGTAATTATACAAGCATTTAAGCCGGTCTCACTATGAGGCCGGCTTTTTTTAATTATTATTAAGATTTAACATAAATATTCATGGAAATTAAA
>CAJFJP010000075.1 GCA_904384255.1 Candidatus Timburyella stercoris | reverse complement strand
TGCTTACCTGACCCTTTGAGGATGTTGCTGCCGGCTTTGATGCCGATGAGCCTGTGCTGGTTGTTCCTGCACTTGAGCTCGTTGACGGAGTTGTGGTTGATACACTTCCCGTCCCTTCGTTAGAGCCGCTGTCAGGCTCAGTTGTTATTGTCCAATTCTTTATTGTAAGAACATCGCTTGTATCTTTACCAAATATTACAAATGTAACGCCTATCAGTTTTGGCTGGCCGTCTGGCCCAAAGATTAAATCATAGAGCTGATCATCATCATAAAGATCGCCGTTGTCTTTCTGAGCGTCCTTTAACAAATCTGATAACTTTATTGACAGCTTATACTCACCCGCAGGTACATGCTTGCCAACAGCCTCTACTCCTGCCGCTTTAACGATTGCAGTTTCAACGTTTGCCGTTGCGGCGGAGCCAAAGTTAAATTTCATCTGCCAGCCGTCTTCTTTGCCGCCTTCAAATTTAATGTCAAAATTCAAATAATAATCCGGCATTAATGTTACAAGTCCGGTTGCACCGGTTGTGTCCTCTACACGTGCGTTCGGATAACCATGCGGATGCTGCCCAGTCGGCCATACTTTCATGCCGTCCGCTGATGCTTCGCCGTTCATATATGTAGACTCAGCAAGGGCGCCGCCCCATGAACCGTCAGTAGACGACTGCCATAAATCAATATCATCTACAGGCAAAGTATAAATAGTGTCTGCTGATGCGGTCATCGCAAATGTTGACATAGCTGCTGCCAATGCAAGTGTGACTACCGCACTTATTATCTTTTTCATCTCATACCTCTCCTTTTTAGTGTTTGTGCGTTTATTATAATACTTATTTTTATATACCGCAATAGTTTTGTAATAATTTTTAAATAATTATTTGATATTAAAAAATATTTAAGCATTAAATTAATAATATAATTATTTTTCCCAATTAATATATTTAATTTCACTTGTATAAATAAATTTATTTATGTATAATTACTAAACAAATAATATTATAAGGGAATGATAAATTATGCCAAAATGGTTAAAAAATGCAGTTTTCTATGAAATTTATCCACAAAGCTTTCAGGATTCAAACGGCGACGGCATAGGCGATATTAACGGTATAATCAGTCAGCTTGATTATATATGCGGGCTTGGCTGCAACGCTATATGGCTGAATCCGTGCTTTGATTCTCCCTTTACCGACGCCGGATATGATGTGCGTGACTATTATAAAGTAGCTCCGCGCTATGGCACAAACGAGGATCTTAAAAGACTTTTTAGCGAGGCCCACAGCCGCGGCATGCATGTAATTTTAGATCTTGTCGCCGGGCACACATCTTATGATCATCCATGGTTTTTGAAGTCTATGCTGCCCGAGGAAAATGAATACAGCTACAGATATGTGTGGACCGACAGCATTTGGCATTCTCCTATAGGTGTGCCTGAGCTTTCAGGCTGCTTAAGAGGGATTTCCAATCGTGACGGATGCTGCGGTACAAATTATTACTCCACACAGCTTGCTCTTAATTACGGCTTTGCCAATATAAGCGAGCCGTGGCAGCTGCCGGTTGACGCAGCGCCCGCTGTCGCAACCAGAGAAGAAATGAAAAATATTATGCGATTTTGGCTTAACATGGGCTGTGATGGCTTTAGAGTTGATATGGCGGCTTCACTTGTAAAAAATGACCCGGATAAATCTGCAACTATAAAGCTGTGGCAAAACTTCAGACAGTTTTTGGACGAAGAGTTTCCTCAGGCTGCTATTGTTTCAGAGTGGGGCGACCCGGAAAAATCGCTTAAAGCAGGCTTTCACATGGACTTTTTGTTACAGTTCGGGCCATCGCGTTATAATGAACTTTTTAGGTGTGATGAACCATATTTTTCACGTCGCGGCAAGGGCGATATTTCCAAATTTGTAGATAAATACAATGATTTTAGGAAAAACGCCGGAAGCGGTTATATATGTATTCCGACAGGCAATCACGACACAGCAAGAATGAGGCGATATTTAGATGAAGATGAAATGAAAGTCGCCTTTGCCTTTATTTTATCTATGCCCGGCGTCCCATTTATATATTACGGCGATGAAATAGGCATGAAATATTTAGAGGGGCTTAAATCTGTAGAAGGCGGATATGAACGAACTGGTTCGCGTTCACCAATGCAGTGGGATAACAGTACAAATGCCGGCTTCTCCAGCGGCAGGCCGGAAGATTTATACATAATGATTGACACCGACAACATGCGGCCTACGGTAAAAAATAACATCAGCGATGCTAACTCTCTGTATAATGAGACAAAAAAGCTTATCTCTCTGCGCATGAAGCATACAGCATTACAAGCCGACGCTAATATTGAATTTATTTATGTAAAAGAAAATGAATATCCGCTGATTTATAAACGAAGCAATGAAAGCGAAGACATTCTTATTGCAGTAAATCCGTCCGGCGCCGCTAAAAGCGTGGATTTAACCTCTGCTTTGTCAGGTCATTTTACAAATGGCAGCACCCCGCACATGTTATATGCCTGCGGAGAAAGGGCCATTTTCAATGGCTACACTATAACCGTTCCGCCGGCAAGTACTTCGTTTTTTATAATGTAGCATAATTTTTAATTACGGCACATAATAAAAATATAGAAAGTTTAATCGTTTACATATTCTGCTTTTATATTTCAAGCTTAATGGTTGTATAATATAAAGAAAAATGCAAAAAAGACGCATATTCATAAAAAAGCATTTACATGCTTTCAGATAAAACTCTATTTAACCATTCCGTACATCTCCATTAAACAAATGGATTAAGTGTTTGTATTTTTATTATTTTTTACTATTTAACTGTAATTACTATTTTCTTAAAAGTTAAAAGGCGTTTTGTGAGTAATAATCACAAAACGCCTTTTTTGCTGCTTAATTGAAAAAATATAAAAATTTTCTTATGTAAAAGCAAATGATTAAGTGACGCATACTACAGAATAGCATGAGGTTTTGATACGGGAAAAAAGCAAAAAGTCGGCACAGTCCATAGAAGGCGGCAGAGCGGATGTTCTTGCGCAGCCGATTTTAAGACTATTATCAGCCCGCACCCGAAAAGAATACTTAATTTCTGCCGGCTGCCCACATCCGCGGATAAAACAGTTTATTCAGTGCCTTTCGCTTAGGCGCAGCCATAAAATGGTTTCCTGCTTTGACGTGCTGTTACCATTTCAAGCTGCTTATTTCTTGTTTCTCTTCACCGGAACTGTAAATAAGTCAAACAGTGTCTTTTATTCCCGCAATAAGTTATCTCCATTTTTTACTCGCATTAAACTCTCGTTTTCATTGTATCTCTACTTGTTTTTTCTTCCGCCAGCAAAACCGGAAAATTTTTCTATTCCTTAAGGCAACATTGAAAGAAAAACCACCAGTTAACAGGTGGTTTTTCTTTCACTAATATTATATTTTATAATTCTACAATTTATAACGATCAGTTAAACTCCAGCTGTTCCTGTATTTTTGTCTCAAACTTGCTTTTTGACATCTGTTTAGGCACCTCGCACGGATAATCTCCCGTAAAGCACCCGTCGCAAAAATCGCAGTTTTCAGTATCAGCTATCTTTCTTACATCCTCAAGGCTTAGATATTCCAAGCTGTCTGCGCCTATGTCCTTGCATATTTCGTCAAGCGTGCGGCGACAGGCTATAAGCTTTTCTTTGCTGTCAATGTCCACGCCAAAGTAACATGGATTAGTAAAGGGTGGTGACGACACCCTCACATGTACTTCAGTGGCGCCGGCGTTTCTCAGCAGCTTTACTATTCTTGCGCTGGTAGTACCCCTCACTATAGAATCGTCTATCATAATAACTCGCTTGCCATCGACAACGGCTTTAAGTACATTAAGCTTTATTCTCACAGCATTGTCGCGCATCACCTGCGTTGGCTGTATAAAGCTACGGCCTACATACCTGTTTTTTATAAAGCCTACGCCGTACGGTATTCCCGATGCTCTTGAATATCCAAGCGCCGCATCAAGTCCGGAATCTGGCACACCTATTACCACATCTGCCTCGACCGGATGACTTTTGGCTAAAAACTCGCCGGCGCGCAGACGTGCCTCATGCACGCTCGCGCCTTCTATCACGCTGTCAGGACGCGCTATATACACATATTCAAACACGCATATGTGTGGCTTTTTATTTACGCAGTGCGTGCGTATCGATTTTATTTCACCATCTTTTATTACTACTATTTCCCCTGGATCTACATCCCTTACAAATTTAGCGCCTATGCTGTCAAGCGCGCAGCTCTCAGATGCAACCACATATCCTCCGCTTTGCGTCCTGCCTATGCACAGCGGCCTAAAGCCAATGGGATCTCTTGCAGCTATAAGCTTCTGCGCTGACATTACAACCAAAGAATATGCACCTTTTAAGTCGTACATCGCTTTTTCTACAGCGCCCTCTATCGAATCGCTTTCAAGGCGAGCGTTAGTTATAAGATACGCTATAACCTCAGTATCATTGGTACCATGAAAAATTGCGCCGTTCATTTCAAACCGGCGGCGGAGTTCATATGCATTAGTTATGTTTCCATTATGGCAAAGAGCCAATGGACCTTTTATATGCTTAACAACCAATGGCTGAGCATTATGGCGCTTTACATTTCCGGTTGTAGAATATCTTACATGCCCTATCGCCATTTTTCCGCTTCCAAGCGACGCTAAACGCTCCGGATTAAACACCTCATATACAAGGCCCAAATCTCTGTAATGCGTTATAACTCCCCTGTCGTTTACCGCTATTCCGCAGCTTTCCTGTCCACGATGCTGAAGCGCATAAAGTGCAAAATACACCTGAGACGCTACATCACATGAAGTATTTTCGGCTATTCCAAAAACACCGCATTCTTCCTTTATCTTTATATCATCATGCATATAACAGACCTATCCTTCTGACAATTATTTACTAAATACGCGCTTTAATATTTCATTATAAGCCTCGACTTCTCCGCCAAGGTCGCGGCGGAACCTGTCTTTATCCAATTTTTCCATTGTAGTAGCATCCCAAAAGCGGCAGGTATCAGGCGATATTTCATCTGCAAGTACAATTTTGCCGTCAGAGGTCTTACCAAACTCCAACTTGAAGTCCACCAATATTATATTCAAGTCCTTTAAATAATCCGTCAGCACCTTGTTTACTTTAAAAGCATAATCTGCTATCGTATCAAGCTCTTCGCGGGTGGCTATGCCAAGCGATATTATGTGATAGTCGTTTATCAGCGGATCGCCGAGATCGTCATTTTTGTAGCTGTATTCAAGCGATGGAGCAATAAGTTTTGTGCCTTCTTTTACACCATATCTCTTTGAAAAAGAGCCCGCCGCTATGTTTCTTATTATAACCTCTAACATTATTATATCGACTTTCTTAACGGCTGTTTCTCTGTCCGACAGCTCTTTAATCAAGTGTGTTGGTATGCCATTTTCTTCAAGTATTTGCATAAAATGATTAGTTACTCGATTATTTATAACGCCCTTGCCGGAGATAGTCCCCTTTTTCTCACCGTTAAATGCCGTGGCGTCGTCTTTATAATCGACTATGTATATATCTTTTTCGTCCGTCTCATATACGCGCTTGGCCTTGCCCTCGTATATCATTTTCCCTTTTTCCATCTGCAAACAACTCCTTATCCGCCTAATAAGCTCACATTAAAGCTCTTTTTCGTTAAAAATACATTATTATTCTGCACTTAAAATTAACATATGTCAAGTTTTTTTTGCTCCCATTTTCCAATATTATTATTACATATAGTTTACAAACTTCAGGATGACATTTTTTGTTTAATAATATAGCTTCGTCTTTTATTAGCCACGTTAATACTTAATTTAAATAATAGCTATAATCTTCTAATCGTATTTATAATGGCCTATTTCCTTTTTATTACGTCTTTGCTTTAATCTCAAAATATTCTTATAAAGAAAAGTTTTATACAAAACAAAATTTTCATTTAATTGGCGACCTCGGTACATTATATCTGATTATATCGTCAAACAGCAGCAAAAATTATTATCATACATATAGCAGTGTTATTACAGAGACATTGCGTCTGTGCAGTATTGCTCCTTTATATGTTAATGCTTTTATTTTCTAACAATATTATTCTTAAACTAAATATGCAGAAATGGCGAGTCTAAAGTGGCTCGCCATTTAAAGAATCTGTAATATAAATATTTATCTATTTATCATTTGACTTTTTTCCTGCTAACAGCAACCGCCGACACCGCTGTTGCCGCCAGAGCAGCTATACCTATTACAGGAATTATGTTCTCTCCTGTATCTACCTGAGTGCTGGATGTTTTAGTACTGCTGTTTGACGGCGCCTTGCTGGAAACAGGCGCAGTCGAAGACGTCGGATTTTCAGAAACGACATTCGAAACACTTCCGCTATTTTCTTCCTCGGAATCAGTTATGCTTAACTCACTTATTGTCAGCTTCGCATTAGGCGCATATTTACCAGTGCTTATATAAAGCCGTATTGCCACAACGGTAGGATCTCCACCTTCTCCGTAAATTGCGTCATAGGCTGTCTTGTCAACCGCTTCTTTTACAGCATCGGCAAGATTTATAGAAACATCCGCCGTGCCGGGGAAAATGTTATTTGAACCTGAAACCTCAATATTTGCCGCCGCTCCAATGGCCTTGTTTATATTTGCTTCAATATTTGTGCCATTATGCTGAGCCGCAAACGTAATTACTACTCCCCATGTGTGCGCCCATGAATTATCCAAAGAAGTGTCACTTACATAATTCGCCTTAAGATTTAATACATCATCTTCAGCCGCTTCAAAAAGCCCCTGCTGAGCGTCAGCTATCTTAATATATGGATAGAAAGTCTTCGCCTTGTCATTCATGTTTACAATAAGTGATCCATTATCCACTACCGCATCTATCCAGCTGTCGTCACTGTCAAGCTGGACATCACCAGTACTAGCTCTCCATGCACTAACATCATCTAACGGCGCCTCAAATTTTACTTCTGCGGCCGATACCGTCATAGCCATGACTGCTGCAGAAGCAGCCATCGAAAGCGCAATAAAAATACTTATTATTTTCTTCATTTTTTACACCCCTTAAATTTTAATTAATTATACTATGTTTTATCTTAATTTAAAGCAATATTTTTTATGAATTTCGGATTTTTCAATTATTTGATTTTCACAATTAAAATCTTTTTACAAAAATGATAATCGTTGCCTTCGTCGTTAAAATTCACACTGTTTTAAAAATTATTTAGACTTTTTTCTTAAAGCAACAATCACAAATACCGATATTGTTGCAAGGGCTGATGTCCCAACTATCGGCAGTATACTTTCGCCGGTACTTACCTGATTTTTTGACGAGCTTGCTAATGTACTGCTTTTTGAAGATACCGCTTCACTATTGGCAGAACTAGCTGCTGATGTGTTACTGCTGGAATTTGATGCATCAGTATCGGATGTTATATCACCTCTATCACTTGTTATACTAAGCTCTCTCAGTGTCACAATTGTTTTGGGTGCATATTTTCCAGTAGTTATTGTAATTGCAGCAGCTATGCAGGTCGGATCACCATTATCACCAAATATGGCTTCCCAATTAGCTTTCGATGTACATTGTTTTACTGCTTCAGAAAGGTTCACTGAAGCCTTTATGTCCCCAGCAAGTAGGCTGCCGGTTTCAGCAACATTGATCGAAGGATTAGCCTCAGCAATAGCTTTATCTATATTTACAGTTATGTTACTACCGGTCTCCTCATCTATTGCGGCAAATGTCAGGCTTACCGCTATGTTATGATTAGCTGCATTGTCTACCGACTTATCAGCCTCTAAAGTAACATCTATATTAAGTATGTCGCCTTCCTCAGCCTCAAATAATCCATTCACTCCGTCCTTCACCCTAAAATAAGGATAAAAAACCTTGCAATTTTCATTCTGATGAACGACGAGAGCTCCGTCAACAACATCAGCATCAAGCCAGCAGCCGTTGCTGCCAAGTATAACGTCTCCGGTACTTCCTACCCACGCGGATATATCATCCACTGGAGCCTCCCACTTGGCTTCGTCTGCAAATGCTGTCATTGTAGTCGCACACATTGCCAACAGGATAATCGCCATTGCAGAAGTACCGATTATCTTTTTCATTTCTCTTTCCTCCTCTACTTTAATTGTTTGTATTATACTACTATTTGAAGATAATTCACATTAATAATTTCGACAAATGTCGAAATTTGTTTTATTAATTGTGTCTAATTTTAATATTTATGCATCTTGTTTTTATACCTTTAAATAAAAAAAGGACAGCTTAAGCTGTCCCTTTTCATTAAGCTAATATTTAATTTAATTATTTAGCTCTTTTCTTAGTAACAACAACTGCAGATGTAGCTACTACTGCGAGGGCTGCTATTCCAACTATCGGGAGTATGCTCTCGCCTGTGCTTACCTGACCCTTTGAGGATGTTGCTGCCGGCTTTGATGCCGATGAGCCTGTGCTGGTTGTACCCGTGCTTGAGCTCGTTGAAGGAGCTGTGGTTGACGAACCATCTGTGCCTGCATCAGCAAATGTGCCGTCCGTGCCAAGTGAGAAATCTCTTATTGTAAGAACATTGTCCTTATCTGAGTTCTTAGCAGGATCATTTGTAGCCACGTTAAAGTTAATTGTTGTGAGCATTCTTGTGTTGGTAGCACCGCTGTTAAAGACCTTATCATAATTGCTTGTGCCATTATCTGCATCGTAGGCCTTTATAAGATCCGCTACATCAAGAACCACGTTATAGGTACCTGAAGGAAGATGGCCATAAGAATTTGCAGCAAGCTTGTCGTTGCCCGTCGCCTCAGCAATATACTTAGCAATGTTCATACGATCAATACCTGCGCCGTTAAAGCCAATCTCTACAAACCAACGCATATCTGTTGCGCCGTCCTCGCCATCGAGTGTTACGTCGATGTGCAGATCATCGCCTTCTTGTACCTCAACAATTCCAGCACCTACGTTGAGCAGGAAGTTAGGAAT
>CAJFJP010000074.1 GCA_904384255.1 Candidatus Timburyella stercoris | reverse complement strand
ATATTACATATAAAATTCCGGAAAGAGAAGATAAAGAGTTTGATGTAAGCAGTCTGGTAACTGAAGAGCCGGATATTGATGGCACTGATATTGAAAATGCAGAAATCACTGATACTACTGCCCCTAAAAACAAGTTAGAGCATTTAAGCGAGGAAATTATTGATTTTGAAAAGGATACGCGGCTGCTGCTTAATGATTATTATGCCGAGCTTATAGATAAAACTGAGAAAAATGAAGAAACCGGCGAATTATATGACAGCATAGAAAGAGAAATAAAATCGCTAAAAAATACGGCATCTAATTTAAGCAGGGCGAGAAAAAGGGTAGCCATAATGGCTGATGAGCTAAGCACCAGCTTTAACGATGTGAGAAAAGGCCGAAGGCTGGTAATAGCTCCTCCGGCGAATATTGAGATTGATTATAAAGAAGAAAAGACTAAGCATTTTGCGCAAGGCATAAATTTTTACAAGCTGTTTCTTATATGCTTTATAGGCAGTTTTGCTGGAGTTATAGTAGAGCTTTTATGGTGCCTCATAAGAAACGGATATGTAGAAAGTCGTTCAGGCCTTGTATATGGTCCATTTAATCTGTTGTATGGTGCGGGTGCAGTAGCGCTTACTCTTGCGCTTTATAAATACCGCAACCGAAACGCGACAATATCATTTTTCGGCGGTATGCTGGTTGGCAGTGTGCTTGAATATGTTGTTTCGTGGGGACAGGAGACATTTTTAGGCTCGCGCTCGTGGGATTACAGTCAGATACCATTTAATTTAAACGGCAGAATATGCCTGCTTTATTCCGTATTCTGGGGAATATTAGGTGTGTTGTGGATGAAAATTATTTATCCGAGCATGGCCAACATCATTTTGCAGATTCCCAATAAAATAGGCAAAGTTGTGACATGGATATTATGCGCATTTATGATATTCAATATTGCCGTTACAATAGCAACTACATACAGGTGGTCGCAGCGAGTTGAAGGAAATCCCGCGGACAATGTATTTGAAAAGTTTATAGACGAGCATTTTCCCAACGAGCGAATGGAAAAGATATTTGCAAATATGAAATTTGATTAATAAGGATAATAGAATAATTTAATAAATAATCCGGTATAGTTTGTTTTAGCGTAAATTTAATATGCCAAATATCAGTTGTGTTTGATGGACTTATTTATGCATATTCTTTTACGTTAAAACTATTGGCCGGATTATTTTTTTATGTTAAAATGGAAGTAATTTGAAGTAATTTAATGTAAATATACAAAAAGTATATGGCGGGGAGGTTCTAAATTTAATGTTTAAAATACTTATTGCCGAGGACGACACAGAGCTTCTTACTCTGTTTAAGCGAGTGCTTACAAAAAGCGGATATATGGTAAAAGGCGTCGCTAATGGGCAGGAGGCACTGGAGGCGCTTGATATTGAATATTTTGACATTATAATATCCGACATAATGATGCCGGTCATGGACGGATATAAGCTTGTACGCTCAATGCGGGATGCTGGAATAACAATACCAGTACTAATGATAACTGCAAAGGATGCCTTTGACGACATGAGAATGGGCTTTTTATCAGGAAGTGACGACTATATGGTAAAGCCGGTAAATATAAATGAGATGGTTCTAAGAGTGGGGGCTTTGCTCCGCCGTGCTAAAATGATAAATGACCGCAGGCAGGTAATAGGTTCCACAGTGCTTGAGTATGATTCAATGACTGTGACTACAGGCGGCAAAAGCATTGTATTGCCGCAAAAGGAATTTATGTTACTTTATAAAATGGCGTCATATCCAGGCAGAATATTTACGCGTCAGCAGATAATGGACGACATATGGGGCTATGATACTGAAACAGATCCCCACACCGTGGATGTGCACATTGGAAGACTTAGAGAGCACTTTAGGGATAATCCCGACTTTCAGATAATAACTATGCGCGGCGTTGGATATAAGGTGGTAAAAAAGCATGAATAATAAAACGAGCAGAATAAAGAGGCGGAGAAAGCTTGGCATACAGCTTTATTTTATATTTTTAGTGCTTTTAGTTTTGGCGATTACAATAATAACTACAGGAATGATTGTTTTCCTCTTTGATAAGATTTTTGAAATTATACTTCCGGGATTTATAGTAGCTGCCATTATGAGCGTTACTATAAGCTTAATTATTACTGCTCATCTGAATAGAAGACTGTTATCTCCTATTGCCAAGCTTAGCAAGTCTATGGAACTTATAGCGGATGGAAAATTTGACATTCACATTGAAACAAAAAGTAAAATAGGCGAAATTCGCAGAATTTATAATAATTTTAACATAATGGCGAGGGAGTTAAGGTCTACCGAAGTACTACAGAACGATTTTATATCTAATGTTTCACATGAGATAAAAACTCCTATATCAGCTATTGAAGGCTATGCTATGCTGCTGCAATATAGCAATCTTTCTGATGATGAGGAAAATGAATATTTATGCAAAATATTGTTTAATACACATCGGCTTTCAGAGCTTGTCGGCAACATATTGCTGCTTTCAAAGCTTGACAATCAGACAATACAAAATCAGAGAGTATCATACAGGCTGGACGAACAGGTGCGTAAGGCGCTTTTGATGCTTGAACAGAAGTGGACAGAAAAAGAGACAGAATTTGACGTCGACATGGAAAAAATAGTCTATTTAGGACATGAGAGCCTTTTGCTCCATGTATGGACTAATCTGATAGACAACGCGGTAAAGTTTGGGCCAAAAGGCGGACTTGTAAAAATCAGGCTAAAAAGGTTTGACAATATTATAAGGTTTGAGATTGAGGATAATGGATCGGGAATATCAGAAGAAGATGCAAAACATATATTTGACAGATTTTATCAGTCTGACAGCTCGCACAAGGATGAAGGAAATGGTCTTGGTCTTGCGCTGGTAAAAAGAATAATTGACATCTGTGGCGGAAACATTGAGCTTAAAAGCAGCAAGGGTTTAGGAAGTAAATTTACAGTATATCTGCCGGTTTATGATGAAGATCAAAAATAAATATGTTAATAAATAATTAACCGAATATCAACTGAACTTGATTTTTAGTTGATGTTTGGTTGATTTTTTTATTGTTAAATAAGTATAGAAAATTATGGCAACAATAGTTTATATAAATCAAAATTCTGCGGGGGAATTAATTAAAAATGGAAGTAAAAGACAGTCGCCATAAAATTATAACAATACCAAACATTCTATCTGTTTTTAGGCTGGCGCTTATTCCGCTTATAGTTTGGCTTTATTTAAGCGGCCATTATTATTACTCAATAGCTGCACTTATTTTGTCCGGCGCGACAGACGTAATCGACGGTTGGATTGCAAGGCGCTTTAACATGGTAAGCGACGTCGGCAAAGCACTGGACCCCGTGGCCGATAAGCTTACGCAGATAGCGGCGCTTTTATGTCTTGCAATTAATTTTAAAGCAATGGCGGTTTTGCTATCTGTTCTTATTGTAAAGGAAGTAATAATGGCTGCTTTTGGAATTGCAGTAATCAAAAAAACAGGCGGAACGTATAGTGCAAGCTGGCATGGAAAAGTTACTACCTGCCTGCTTTATATTACGGTTATTATTCATATTTTTTGGCCCAGTATACCTACTGTTTTGTCTTGCATATTAGTTGGTATATGCATAGCCATTATGATATTTTCACTTATCATGTACAGCATGCAGAATATAAAAAGGATAAAGAGAGGAAAAACAGATTAATTGCCTGTGCTGCGTTTAAATGCTGTTAAAGCCATGCGGCGTTTTAAACCGAATGCACGGCCTGCATAAGCTGCGGGGAGCTGAACCTGATATGCCGCAATGCGCCGCTACGGCGTATTTTCACTTTTTCACCATTGGTATGGATAGCACACCGGCTGTATTAAAAGCAAAAATCTATACTCACCGCCAACATTTTAGGTGCAAAGCAATTTTCAGCGAGAAGATTTTCGTCAGGGCAATGCATAAGTTTTTGCAATATAGCAGTATAGCAAAACTTTAACGCAGCCCGCGCAGAAAAAGCTGCTGAAAACTGTATTCTGTTCGACATCTGGCAACTTAATCTGATTTCTAATACATTGGCGGACTGATTTTAACTCAATATATCCGCCTAAATTACAGATGAAAGGAGATAAATTAATGATAAGACTTTTAAAACAAATGAAGCTGCGGGAAGTAATACTTGCAGCCGTTTGTGCCGTTCTGGTATTAGGTCAAATTTACTTTGATTTAAAGCTGCCGGATTATATGAGCAATCTGACAGTTATACTCCAGACGCCAGGCAGCACAACTTCTGATGTGTGGAGGGTTGGTGGAGAAATGCTTCTCTGCGCTCTGGGTAGTATGGCGCTGAGCGTGATATGCGGATATTTAGCTGCGAAGGTGGCGGCTGGCTTCAGCTATACCCTGCGTGAGCGCATATTCGGCACCGTTTCAAGCTTTGACCAGCAGGAAATGCTTGATTTTTCCGTTCCGAGCCTTATCACGCGTACAACAAACGATGTTACTCAAATTCAGATGCTTATAGCAATGGGACTGCAGCTGCTTGTAAAATCACCTATTATGGCAGTATGGGCTGTTATAAAGATTATTGGCAAGAGCTGGGAGCTGTCATTAGTAACAGCCGCATTTATAGCGGTGCTGCTTATTATTATGGCGGTAATTATGGTGGTGCTTATTCCAAGATTTAAGCGAGTACAAAGACAGATAGATGTTATTAACCGCATAACCCGTGAAAATCTTACGGGAATAAAGGTCGTACATGCTTTTAACGCTGAGCAGTATCAATGCGATAAGTTTAAAACAGCAAACGATAATCTTACAAAAACACAGCTTTTTAACCAGCGCACAATGGCGGTTCTAATGCCGGTAATGACTCTCGCAATGAACGGTCTTGCATTAGCAATATATTGGATAGGCGCTGCACTTATAAATAATATTCCAAGTGCAAATATGGCAGACAGGCTTACTCTCTTCAGCGATGTTGTAGTTTTCAGCACATATGCTACATATGTCATAATGTCACTGATGATGCTGGTAATGATTTTTATGATGCTTCCAGCGGCACAGGTTTCTGCCGATCGTATAAACGAAGTATTGAATACGAAATCGAAAATAAAGGAAGGCAGCATGACAGATGGTCCGGAAACCGGTACAGTGGAATTTAAAAATGTCTCGTTCCGTTACCCATCGTCTGAGCACGACGTCCTGCACAATATAAGCTTTAAGGTAAACAAGGGCGAAACAATCGCTTTTATAGGCGCTACAGGCAGCGCGAAAACTACACTGGTAAGTCTTGCAGCAAGGCTTTATGACACAACCGACGGCGAAGTGCTGATAGATGGAATAAATATAAAGGACTATACATTTGATGCGCTGTACGACAAAATAGGTTATATAACACAGCGGGCAGTGCTGTTTTCAGGTACGGTACGGGATAATATAAACTTTGGCGAAAGCTCGGCGCCGGTATCTGATGATAACACATGGCGCGCGCTGGATATAGCCCAGGCAACGGACTTTGTTGAAAAGATGCCCGGCGGTATTGATGCGGAGATAGCGCAGGGTGGCACAAATGTATCCGGCGGTCAGAAGCAGAGGCTTTCTATTGCACGTGCACTTGCGCGTCAGCCGGAAATACTTATTTTTGACGATTCCTTTTCTGCGCTTGACTATAAAACTGACGCAAAGCTTCGCGCCGAGCTTAATAGACAGTTAAAGGGCACAACTCTTATGATTGTTGCCCAGCGTATAGGTACGATAAGGCATGCAGACAAAATAGTAGTATTAGACAATGGTAAGGCGGTTGGCATAGGCACACATGATGAACTTATACAGAATTGTGATGTGTACAAAGAAATTGCAATGTCGCAGCTTTCACCTGAAGAGCTTGGTGCGTAAGGGAGGTAGATAAATATGATGCATCCACCAATGGGACGGCCTGGCCGAGGCGGCCCGCATACACAAGAAAGTATTAAAGGTATAAGTATAAGAGAAGTTTCAGGAAAGCTTATAAAACATTCAAACGACTATCTTCTTCCTGTAATAATTGCACTAATTCTTGCGGCAGTAGGCGCTGTGCTTACCATAGCAGGCCCAAATCAGCTTGGCAAAATAACGGACTATATATCAGAAGCGCTTTACGGCAATATAAATATGTCGGGAATAGCGCAGGTAGGTATATTTTTAATTACCATATATCTTATAAGCGCCGTTTGCACATTCATACAGCACTTTATAATGTCCACCGTTACGCTGCGCGTGTCAAACCGGCTGCGTAAAGATATAAGCGATAAAATAAATCGTGTGCCGCTGAAATATTTCAACAAAACTCCTTTCGGTGACGTATTAAGCCGCATGACAAACGATATCCAGTTGCTGGCGCAGGCACTTTCAAACAGCTTGCCGTCGGTGGTAACGGCAATAGCGCAGTTTGCCGGATGTCTTATAATGATGTTTGTGACAGAATGGCGTATGGCGCTGGCTGCCGTAGCATCTACTATTTTGGGATTTATTATAATGATGGTCATAGTATCTCGCTCGCAGAGATACTTCTCACAGCAGCAGACGTCTCTGGGTATATTAAACGGATATGTAGAGGAAATGTATTCCGGTCATGACGTTGTAAAGCTTTCAAAGGCCTCACGCCAAATGAATGAAAGATTTAAGGGAATGAACAAAGAGGTTTACAGCGCTAATAGTAAATCACAGTTTCTCTCCGGAATAATGCAGCCTCTTATGACATTCATAGGCAATCTTGGCTATGTTGCGGTATGTGTTGTAGGCTCTGTCTTGGTACTGAACGGAAATGTAAATTTCAGTGTAATAGTTGCCTTTATTATGTATGTTCGCTTGTTTACATCACCTTTGAGCACATTAGCTCAGGGCATGACCAACTTGCAGTCGGCAATAGCCGCAGGAAAACGTGTGTTCGACTTCCTTGACGAGGAGGAAATGGAGGACGAAAACGAAAAGCGGGATATCAACTTTGATGTCAAAGGCGAAGTAGAGTTTAAGCATGTACGTTTCAGCTATCCTGATAAGCCGGATGAGATAATAATAAAAGACTTTTCCGCCAAAATAGAGCCGGGACAAAAGGTGGCAATAGTAGGTCCGACCGGAGCCGGCAAGACAACAATAGTTAATCTGTTAATGCGGTTTTTCGAGCTAAACAGCGGGAAAATCTTAATAGACGGCGTACCGACAAGCGATATGAAGAGGGAGAAAGTGCATTCGCTTTTCAGCATGGTACTTCAGGATACATGGATGTTTGAGGGCACCGTGCGCGAAAATCTTGTTTATGATAAAGAGGGCGTATCGGACGAACAGCTTGAAGAAGCTTGCAAAGCCTGCGGAATATATGAGCTCATAATGTCTTTGCCGCATGGATTTGACACAGTGCTCAGCGAAAACACTACGATATCCGCCGGTCAGAAACAGCTGTTTACAATAGCTCGTGCAATGATACAAAACAATCCAATGCTTATACTTGACGAGGCTACATCGTCAGTTGATACCCGTACTGAGCTTATTGCCCAAAAGGCTATGGATACTCTAATGCAGAACCGCACAAGCTTTGTAATAGCGCATAGGCTTTCTACCATAAAAAATTCTGACCTTATTTTGGTGCTTAAAGACGGCGATATAATAGAGCAGGGAAATCATGAGCAGCTTCTAAAGAAAAATGGCTTCTATGCAGAGCTTTATAAGTCCCAGTTTGAAAAGGCCTCATAACCTTATGGCTTAGCGCTTAAAATACAAATATATAAACTGCTTTAGCATTTATTAGAAAGGTTCAAACAGTTTTGTAATGCTATTTATTCTTGCTATTAAAATAGAGTGATTTTAGATTATACAGCAGAAAATCATTTGTTGTTTGAGTTTATAAATAAAAATTAAATATATTAAAATTTGCACTGTAAATTTGGGTGAGCTTTGTTGCATTAAATTTTATTACATACATTTTTGGCTCAGGATTTACAGTGCTGTTCTCAAACATATAAAAATCTGATATAATAAAAGTTAAAAATGTAATATAGCCTAATATTTCCACTTTTACAAAGGAGTAAAAATGTTAAATCAGTCAGAGAATATGATAAATACAGAAAGAAGCGCACCATTTCCATTGGACGCCGATAATATTTCCAGTCTTTTCAATACTGCCAAAATTGAGGATTATAGACGATTAATGACATATTACAGATGTGCGATTATGGAAATAGAGACAAAATTTAATGTGCTTAATGAGGAATTTTCACTTCAATATGACCGCAATCCAATAGAGTCGATAAAAAGCCGTCTTAAGACTCCGCAGAGCATAGCACAGAAGCTTAAGCGAAAAGGACTAGATCTCACGGTTGAATCCATTGAAAATAACCTTGGCGACGTTGCTGGAATACGAGTGGTCTGCTCTTTTCCGGAGGATGTGTATATGCTGGCTGACGCATTGCTGAGTCAGGATGATATTACTTTGATAACAAAGCGTGATTACATAGAGCATCCCAAAGAAAACGGCTACCGCAGCCTGCATCTTATTATAGAGGTTCCAATTTTTCTTGCAGAGGAAAAGCGCCTGATGAAAGCGGAAATTCAGCTTAGAACAATAGCTATGGACTTCTGGGCAAGCCTTGAGCATAAGATTAGGTATAAAAACGATGTTGAAATAGGTAAAAATATTTCTGATGAGCTTAGATTATGCGCAGAGATAAGCGCTAATCTCGATTTAAAAATGGATGGTTTAAGAAAATTAATAGAAAACAGCAAATACAAAAAAATTGTTTAAAAGGCAATTGCCTTAAGTCGGGCCGCTGGTACAACTGGCGGCTTGATAGCTTTTATAAGAGACTTTTATCTGCTTACTCAAGGAAGATTTTGCCGAAAGGTCAGACGACCAATTATCTACATATAACGAAAAAGTATTTATAAGTGATTTTTTTGCCGATTAGACAATAAAAGAAGTATATTATTGCATCACATATATTACTGTTTGTAAACGCGTCAGAACATTTATAGCTTCAATTAATTAAAATGTTTATATTTCTACTCATATTAAGTTTGTGTTTTTATTGTATCTCCGCTCATTTTTGTTTCTCAGACAGAAGCGCAGTTTTTTATATTTTAATAAGGCACTATTAATATATCCGGCCCGGATTTAATAAATGGTGAAAA
>CAJFJP010000073.1:4366-13550 GCA_904384255.1 Candidatus Timburyella stercoris | reverse complement strand
CCTTTTAGAGCAGGAAAATTCAAAGAAAGATGTTGAATAAAAATACCGAAACCGCTATAATAGCCCCAAGCAATCCTGTAATGGCAGACTGCCCGCCGAGGAAAGGAGCAGAAACGATGTTAAGGCAGTCTGACCTGTACCCGAAAGGGTGCAAGATTACCGCCCTCTATTGCCGCTTATCCCGCGACGATGAACTGACGGGCGACAGCAACAGCATTGTAAATCAAAAGGCGATTTTAAGTAAATACGCAAAAGTAAACGGCTTCAAAAATCCATTGTTTTTCGTGGATGACGGGTACAGCGGTACAAGTTTTGAGCGTCCCTCTTGGCTTGAATTGATTGAAAAAGTCGAGAACGGCGAAGTATCCACCTTGATAGTCAAGGATATGTCGCGGCTTGGGCGTGATTATCTGAAAGTGGGATTTTACACCGAAGTCCTGTTTGTAGAAAAAGGCGTGCGATTTATCGCTATCAATAACGGCATAGACAGCACAAACCAGCAGGACAGCGACTTTACCCCCTTTTTGAATATCATCAACGAATGGTATGCAAAAGATACAAGCAAGAAAATACGCGCGGTGATGAAGTCCAAAGGCGAAGCGGGGGAACACCTCTGCACCAACCCACCTTATGGCTATAATGAAAGACCCGGACAACAAAAAGCGGTGGATTGTAGACGAAGAAGCCGCAACGGTAGTCAAGCGGATATTTTCCCTTTGTCTGGATGGATACGGGCCGTCGCAAATTGCCCGTATTCTGAAAGAGGATAAAGTCATAACGCCGACAATCCATTTTCAGCAGACAGGCAGGGCAACGAGGAACGCGCCGCCGGATAATCTTTATGATTGGGATAACAAAACGGTAGCAGGTATTTTGGAGCGTCCGGAGTATCAGGGGCATACGGTAAACTTCAAGACCTACAAGCAGTCCTACAAGAGCAAAAAGACCTGCTACAACCCCGAAGAAAAATGGCTTGTGTTCGAGAACACCCACGAGGCAATCATTGACGCTGACACATGGGCGCGGGTGCAGGAATTACGGAAGAATAAACGCCGCCCGACGAGGACAGGAAAAACAAATATGTTTTCCAGCATTGTGCGCTGTGCTGATTGCGGCGAAAAGCTGTATTACTGCACCAGCAAGAACTTTGAAGCAAGACAAGACCATTTTGTTTGCTCTACTTCAAGGCTCAAAGGGAAAGAGGTTTGCTCTACTCATTTTATCCGCGCCATTGTCTTGGAACAGGGTGTACTCGCTCACATGAGAATGACGATTGCCTGTGTCGCTAACCACGAAGAACAATTCCGCAAGGCTATGGGCGCAAAGCAGAAAGCCGAAGCGAAAAGGGAACTTGCGGCGAAACGGCGGCAACTGACGCAAGCGGAACGACGGATAGAGGAACTTGACCGATTATTCAAGCGTATTTACGAGGACAACGCCAATGGGAAACTATCTGACAGCAGATTTCAAATGCTCTCCGACGATTACGAACAGGAACAGGAAGGACTGCGGGAAAAGCTGTTGCGACTGAATGAAGAAATTACAAAACAGGAAGAACAGGCAGAAAATATCGACAGGTTTATCGGCAAAGTACGGAAGTATCTCGACTTGGACGAGCTGACGCCCGCTATACTCAACGACATGGTAAAGGCGGTATATGTTCACGCGCCGGACAAGTCAAAGGGTTATCGGGAACAGCAGATAGATATTTCCTATGACCTTGTGGGAATACTCCCTGCGTCTTTACTGAATGATCTGCAAAACGGAGAAACGGCATAGCCGAAGCTATACCGTTTCCCGAAAACATTTCTAATACTGTCTTATGAGCGCCGCCCTAACGGCAGTTATTTATTTCCTCGTATATTGTTTAACGCATCAAGCAGCGCGGTAACAACTTCGCGGTCGGAGCGTGATAATTGAGTTATTTTTTCATAAATATCGTCAATTATTTTTACATCCCTATCGCATGGCGTATTATTTACAATGTAATCTAAGGGAGTATTAAGCGCGCGGCAAATTTTTTGCAGGACTTCAAGGCTCACCTTGCTTCGGCCGACCTCGACGGCCGACAAATATTTATTGCTGACGTTTGCCGCTTCGCTTAACTTTAACTGCGATATCCCTTTATGTGCATATTGCCATATAAGAGACAGCAAAAAAGATATTTGGCCGTTTCAGTATATGGCCGTGAGTTTGTGTAAATTTATGCAGTTATTAAATACAGAACCAGCGCCGCGGGCAGAATAGTTAAATAAAAAGCTGAGTCTGAATGCGAACCTGCGTTCGGACTCATTTTGGTGCTGTAAGTAACCAAACGTCGTACATAATGTTTTAAAAGAGGAAAAAATACTTTTTATTGTTTTATCCATTTGCAACAAGATTATCAATTTGCAGATAGTTTACTAAAAAAGGTTTAAAAATATAATATTGAATTACAGAAAGATGGCCGGACTATCTGCAATATAAGGAGCCTAAATAAAAAATTATAAATTTGTAGTAATAGCCCCGTAAATACGCTATTGCTGACCGATTTACCGAAGCAGTATGTTACTTATATATACAAAATATATCAATATTTGTCGCAAATACAAAAATAATGAAAAAATATTGTTTTTGATTTGCGGGCAAATCACCAGAGACCGAAATATTTGATAGTATTTATGTAGATGAATATTCTACTCAAAGGGTGAAATAGATGGAACAGAAAATTAAGCAGGACAATGCTTCGATAGGTAAAAATCTAAAAAAATACAGATTGCGCCGAAATCTAACGCAGGAGCAGGTAGCGGCGCAGCTTCAAATCAAAGGATTTAATGTGTCGCGCAGCACATACTCGGCGATAGAAAACGGCAGATACAGCATACGCGTATCAGAATTAGTAGCTTTATCAGAGATACTACAAGTAGATTATAACGCTCTATTTATATAGTTATCATAAAAAACTAAAAAATTGGAGCGTGAGAGTTATGCCGCCGCTTACCCCCGAAGTCTGCTTCTCTGTCGTCTGCATCTATATCACTATCTGCGCATCCATATTGGTCCATGAAGCATTAGAAAGGCACTACGCCCAAAAGAATAAAAACACAAAAAGCAAATACGGATATTTCGAAAATATTGTCGGCAGCTTTAAAACAGACGGCGACAGGGCCTACTGCGACGTTTATGTCCGCGCCAACGCCGAAGCCGACATAGACAAGCTGATTGTGCATGTATGCATGCAGACCCGCTACCATTTCAAGTGGGTGGATGATGTGTCAAAAATTTTTATAGCTGAAAATTATTACACGTCGGCCGGCATGATCTGCCGCATAACAGAAGCTGACAAATGCCGCATGTGCATAATTGCTGAGGCTTGCTCCGGCAATGTAGAGCTTGAACGAGAAATTCGTTATTTCTATAATAAAGGCTAATCCGCGCAATATTGTTTTAGTAAATCGGTTCGCAATAATCCGGCTATTAAAGCAAAAATTTGTCTGACTTTTGTCGGGCTGATTTTTGCTTAAAAAATAATATTTTATCTGTTTAAAAGTTCTTGACAAATGAGTTTGTGTGTGCTAACATATCATGTGGTTAGTTTGTATTAACTAACTATGCGATATTTATACATTTGAAAGAGGATTAAATATGATGCCGCTAAATCTTGCCGCAATAGGCGAAGAAAATATGATTTTAAAGGTCGGCGGAAATGCTGAGGTTAAGGCTCATTTAGAGAGTATGGGATTTGTTCCCGGCGGCAGCATAACGATTATTTCGACTATGGGAGGAAACCTCATTGTCAGCGTTAAAGATTCCCGCGTGGCAATAAGTAAAGAGATGGCGAGCAAAATTATGATTTAATCATAAACTTGGGAGGGAAGCATATGAACACATTAAAACAGGCTAAAATAGGCAGTACGGTGCATGTCGTGAAGCTCCACGGCGAGGGCGCGGTAAAGCGCCGTATAATGGACATGGGCATAACACGCGGCGTGGATATTTATGTGCGGAAAGTGGCTCCGCTGGGTGATCCTATAGAAGTGACTGTACGCGGTTATGAATTGTCTCTGCGCAAGGCTGACGCTGAGATGATTGAGGTAGAGTAATACATATTGGGCAAGATTTGCCCTTATTTTTGGTAATGCAGTTAGTCTGAACTAATCACATTTGAAAGGAAGAAATGCAATGGAGCTTAAAATTGCACTTGCGGGCAATCCGAACAGCGGCAAAACGACATTGTTTAACGCACTTACAGGTTCTAATCAATTTGTTGGAAACTGGCCGGGCGTCACAGTGGAGAAAAAGGAAGGCCGTTTAAAGAAGCACAAGGATGTTACAATAACCGACTTGCCGGGAATATATTCTCTGTCTCCGTATACACTTGAGGAGGTTGTTGCGAGAAATTATCTTATAAACGAACGTCCGGATGCAATTCTTAATATTATAGACGGCACGAACTTAGAGCGCAACCTATATCTTACAACGCAGCTTACCGAGCTTGGAATACCGGTGGTGGTTGCCGTCAACATGATGGACATTGTAGACAAAAGCGGTGACAAGATAAATATCGAAGAGCTTTCCAGGGAGCTTGGCTGCAAGGTGGTAAAAATATCAGCGCTTAAAGGCACAGGCGTTATGGAAGCAGCCGAGGAAGCGGTAAAGGCGGCTGAGGGTCCTAAAACCGTACCGCAGCACAGCTTTTCAGGAGTTGTAGAGCATGCGCTTGCGCATATTGAAGAGGCGGCCGTACACAGCATGCCGCAGGAGCAGCAGCGCTGGTATGCTATTAAAATCTTTGAACGCGACGAAAAGGTGCTGGAGCAGCTTAATCTTGACAAAGCGGTGCTGGATCACATAGAAGAGGATATAAAGGCTGCTGAAAAGGAGCTCGACGACGATGCTGAAAGCATAATTACAAACGAGAGATATGTATATATTGCGTCGATAATAAAGGGCTGTCTTAAGAAAAAGAGCATTGGCAAGCTCACCGCATCTGACAAGATAGACAAGGTGGTAACAAACCGCTGGCTTGCGCTTCCGATTTTTGCGGTGGTAATGTTTATAGTATATTATGTATCGGTATCGACTGTAGGAACATGGGCGACGGACTGGGCCAATGACGGACTGTTCGGCGAGGGCTGGCATTTGCTTGGAATAGGATCATCCGCATATAGTGAAGCGGCCGATGCTTATATTGAGCCGGGCGCAATTGTAGAGGCATTTGAAACGGCTGCTGAAGAGGCCGGACTCGAGCCGTCCGAAGCAACAGAGCTAACAACTACAGCTTACATATATAACGATGAAGACGGCAGTGTTGAAAAAGAGATTCCCGTAGACTTTACCGCGTATGAGGAAGCTGCGGCAATTGAAGAGCCTGATCCGGCGGATTACGGCATATGGGTACCGGGCATACCGGTGCTTATACAAAGCGGCCTTGAGGCGATAGGCACCGTCGACTGGCTTGAGGGATTAGTGCTCGACGGTATTGTAGGCGGCGTTGGTGCGGTTCTCGGCTTTGTGCCGCAGATGCTGGTGCTGTTTATATTCCTTGCTTTCCTTGAAGGCTGCGGCTACATGGCGCGTGTAGCATTTGTCATGGACCGCATATTCCGCAAGTTTGGCCTTTCTGGCAAATCCTTTATCCCAATGCTTATAGGTACGGGCTGCGGCGTACCGGGAGTCATGGCGTCGCGTACTATTGAAAATGAACGCGACCGTCGAATGACAATAATGACAACCACGTTTATTCCGTGCGGCGCTAAGCTGCCGATAATAGCACTTATAGCCGGCGCATTGTTTGGCAGGGCATGGTGGGTAGCTCCGAGCGCTTACTTTATAGGCGTTGCTGCTATCATTATTTCCGGCATAATGCTTAAAAAGACAAAGATGTTTTCCGGAGAACCGGCCCCATTTGTTATGGAGCTTCCGGCATATCACTGGCCGACGGTTGGCAATGTTCTCCGCTCAATGTGGGAGCGCGGCTGGTCGTTTATTAAAAAGGCCGGAACAATCATACTCCTTTCGGCGATTGTGCTTTGGTTCTTGCAGGGCTTTGGCTTCGAGAACGGAAGCTTCGGTATGGTATCAGACCTTAACAATTCCATACTCGCAGTAATAGGCAACGGCATAGACTGGATATTTGCACCGCTTGGCTGGGGCGACTGGAGAGCTGCTGTTGCAACCGTTACGGGACTCATTGCAAAAGAGAACGTTGTTGGTACTTTCGGTGTACTGACCAGCGGACTTGAAGAAGTTGCCGAAAACGGCTGGCAGATATGGGCGAATATGCGCGAACTGTTTACTCCTCTCTCTGCATATTCATTCCTCATATTCAACCTGTTGTGCGCGCCGTGCTTTGCGGCTATGGGCGCTATCAAGCGCGAGATGAACAGCGCCAAGTGGACAGCATTTGCCATAGGATATCAGTGCGTGTTTGCATATGTAATATCGCTTATAGTATATCAGCTTGGCATGCTCTTTACAGGACAGGGAAACATAATAGGTTCTATAGCTGCGGCTGTATTGCTTGCACTAATAATATTCCTGCTGGTAAGACCATATAAAGAGAGTAAAACTTTAAAGGAAAAGGTCAGGGTATAGACTTAAACCTGTTTTAATATGAATATGTAGAGGGGGATTATAATTATGCTGAATTTTTTATATGAGAATTGGGGTACCATTTTAGTAGCTGTTATTGTGCTTGCGATTGTGTTTTTAGCAGCTTTCAGCATGTACAGAAAGCATAAAAAAGGTCAGTCGTCATGCGGCTGCGGATGCTCTAAATGTCCCTCTTCCGAAATATGCCACAAAAAATAGACTTTTACATTATGGATAATTCGACTAAAGAGGACTGTTTTTAAAATTTACTCTTTCGCCCTCTAGAATACATCTTAGCCTTATAAATTGGTGTTTGCAAGATGATATTGTATTTTAGGCTTTATCAATTTATCTTTATTGGGTTAACTGAATTTCGCGGAAAGTTTATATTCTGCAAGCTTTCATATGTCTTTGAAAGAGGAAAAGAGAACATGAGAGAAATCAACCTGCCGCACTCTTTCCAGTGCAGCAAAATCCACTAGTAATGCGAAGCTACAGATAATGAGGCGATAATTGCTTTATTTAAAGGTGCATGTATTTATGTATCTGTGGCATAAACTATTTATTGTTTTTAGCATGCACCAATAAAATTTGATACTTACCTCCATTTAACAGCCGCCGTGCGGAATTTTCCGTCCGGCGGCCTGCTCTTTTTGCGTTTAATATAGGCGAGCGGAAGAAGTTTTAAGCAAAATTGGGAATATACGCTAAAAGATTAAAAAGATTGTATCTGCGCCAATGATTATTTTGAAAGTATATGTCTCAAAAGACATATAGTGCTAAAAGATATGGTTAACATTTAGCTTAAGATGGCAAACTTTTCTGTATGCATTTTTTCCAGCGGATAAAAAAGTGTCTGGAATTTTAAAATAAGGCTTTATATAAGCACAACTGAGGATAAGGATACATATAATAGGTATGAAATCTTAAGATAGGAGGAATTTCATGCCAGGCTTTGACATGAACTATAATTGCAATAATCCGCGTTGTCCCGTATGCAATAATGGGCCGACGACTGGTGATGTTAATATTGTAAGAAGTTGCTGCTGCAAGACATGCTGTAACTGCTGCACTGGCCCGACCGGTCCACAAGGACAGATAGGCCCGCGCGGTCCGCAGGGAATACCAGGTCAGGTAGGTCCGCAGGGTCCGCAGGGTATTGCCGGCGTAGCCGGTCCGACAGGTGCATCCGGAGCGACTGGAGCCACTGGCCCGATAGGTCCGACAGGTCCGACCGGCCCTCAGGGTATCGCAGGCACTGCCGGCACAGCCGGCCCGACAGGCGCAACCGGCCCAACGGGCGCAACTGGTCCTGCTGGTGCTACAGGTGCTACGGGTCCAAGCGGCATAGCTGGTACTGCAGCTACTGTTACGGTAGGAACAACTACCACAGGAGCACCAGGTACAAGCGCGCAGGTATTAAATACAGGTAGTACATCCGCTGCTATATTTGACTTTACAATTCCTGCCGGCGCGACCGGCCCAACAGGTCCAACAGGCCCTGCTGGTACTGGAGCAACCGGTCCAACAGGCGCTACGGGTGCAACTGGTATTGCCGGAGTAACCGGCCCAACCGGCCCGACAGGCCCTGCCGGCGATACAGGTACTGCTGGTGCGACAGGTCCTACAGGTCCAACAGGTCCAACAGGCCCTGCTGGTACTGGAGCAACTGGTCCAACAGGCGCTACAGGTGCAACTGGTATTGCTGGCGCAACCGGCCCAACCGGCCCGACAGGCGCTGCCGGTACCGCTGGAGCAACCGGTCCCACCGGTCCGACAGGCGCTGCCGGTACTGCTGGCGCAACCGGTCCTACAGGTCCTACTGGCCCTTCAGGCGTAGTTGCACCAGCCGCAGCCGTTACAGATGCAACTGGCACCGGCGATATTACTACACAGTTCAATACGCTGCTTGCCAATCTTCGCGCTGCCGGCCTGCTGAGCACCTGATCTGCTACAGCCAATATCGGAATTATCAAGAAAAAGGACGATGCTTTTTGCATCGTCCTTTTCCCTGCAATTTTGCTATATAATACGCATATATTTACATAGCTATTAAAATTATATGTGGAGGTCTTTTATGAATATCGTTGTATATGCCATTTGTAAAAATGAGTCGCAATTTGTAGACCGTTGGATGGATTCTATGTCTGAGGCAGATACGGTAGTAGTATTGGACACTGGATCTACAGATGATACGGTAAAACGGCTTGAAGCGCGAGGAGCAATGGTAAGCAAAGATATAATCGATCCTTGGCGCTTTGATACGGCAAGAAACCGCGCTCTTGACCTTGTACCAGAGGATGCCGACATATGTGTAAGCACCGACTTGGACGAAGTGTTTCATCCGGGATGGAGAGAGCTTTTGGAAAAAGCGTGGCTGCCGGGTACCGGCCAGGCAAGCTACAGATATACATGGAGCTTTAACCCCGATGGCTCTGAAGGCGTGGTGTTTTGGTATAATAAAATACATGCTCGTCATGGTTATAAGTGGCTTCATCCTGTGCATGAGGTTATACAGTGGGTAGGAGAGGGAAGCCCGGGTCCTACTGTTTCAGTAGAAGGAATGCAACTTGACCATCACCCCGACCCGACAAAGTCGAGAGGACAATAT
>CAJFJP010000073.1:0-4278 GCA_904384255.1 Candidatus Timburyella stercoris | reverse complement strand
TAGAGGATCCAAACGACGATAGAAATATGCATTACCTCGGCCGCGAGTATATGTTTAAAGGCCGTTGGGACGACTGTATTACCACGCTTAAAATGCATTTGTCAATGCCGTCTGCGGTTTGGGCGGATGAGCGTGCTGCATCAATGCGGTATATAGCAAAATCTTATTCTGAGAAAGGCGAAATACAGACGGCGCGAAACTGGTATCTTAAAGCTATTGCCGAAGCTCCGCATCTACGAGAGCCGTATATAGATCTTGCCATGCTGCTTTATAATAATCAGAAATGGGAGGGTGTGCTATATTTTACTGAATGCGCGCTGGAGATAGAGGTTCGTCCGCGCACATATATATGTGAGGCAGCCGCTTGGGGAAGTCTTCCATATGATTTGCGCTCAATAGCATTTTATAATACGGAGCGATACAGGGAGGCGCTTATGGAAGTGCAAAGGGCTATTGCCATTGAGCCAAGTAATGAGCGTTTGCAGGGTAATTTAAAATTTATAGAAAAGGCGGCAAACAGTATAGGCGGAAAATATTCATTTTAACTTGTTTATAAATTAAAATGAGACATTCTGAGAAAATAAATGGATAAATTGGACTTTTAGGCTTAAATCGTCATGCTTGCCGGCATACCTTGAAAAAAAAGAAGAGATATGTTATAGTTAACTTGGATTAACCCGACAATTTTGATGGTTAATAGGCAACTTTAATGCAGAAAGCTGGGAAAACATGAAAATACAGGAATCTGCCGAGAACTATTTAGAGGCTATATTAATGATAAGTTTAGGGAAAGGCACAGTGCGCTCTATTGATATAGTAAACGAACTGGGATATTCCAAGCCCAGCATAAGTGTTGCAATGAAAAACCTTAGAGAAAATGGTTATATAGAGGTTGATGAAGACGGATATATAACTTTGCTTAAGAAGGGCAGAGAGATTGCGGAGAAAATATATGAGCGCCATACTTTTTTGTCAAAGTGGCTTACCTCTATTGGCGTTGACTCTAAAGTAGCCGCACAGGACGCCTGCCGAATAGAGCATGTCATAAGTGCTGAGACATTTGAGGCTATAAAAAGAGCTGTAGGCGTAGAATAAATTTGTAATGAAGAATAATTAAAAATGGCTTTCTTTATAAAGAAAGCCATTTTTACTTTAGAGTAAAATTTTCTCTGAAAAAGGCGAGAAAATGCCTTATAAAAAATATACTAATTTATTAATTTGTCAATGCTGCAGAAAAGAAATAATATTTTCGCTATGGTATTACAAATTATAGGATAAAACTATTATAAGCATAACAGCAATACTTTAATAATATGCTTATTTTACAGTAAGTAACGTCATATTGCAAAAAGTATATACTGCAAAAATCTTTTAATTGTATAACAATATAGCTGAATTTAATATAATTGGTGTGTGGCCTTGTTAAGCACTTTTAAAATAAAGATATTTGATGGATTTATTACCGCTGATTTACAGCCGATAAAATGTTGAGATATATAGTTATCCTAACTAAAATAGCTGTAAAAGACAGTGAAAATGTGAATATTTATATTTTGCAGCTGCTTGTAAACTAATTGATTGACACGGCTCATCTATCTATAAAAGATCCACCTTTTAAAATTGTTCCAGGTGAGTAATCTGATTTTAGATATGCTGACGGATTTGTCGAAATAAGCCTCCGAATGTGCAGTGTTCCGTCATCACTTTTTAATGCTTCTATAATTCCGTCAGATGTACTTAGGCTCTGGACTTTGGCAGCGGTGTCCGGGAATATAAGTTCATATGGTTGATTTGTGTAAAGCACCATTGTTATTTCCTCCGATAATCTATTTTTCCTTCTATCATACTATATAGATAATCTATTGCAGACGACAGACTGCCAAGTTCGTCTATAAGCCCGACACTTACTGCTTTTTCTCCGTCAATTACCGAACCGACATCGGTAGTGAGCTCTCCTGTATTCATCATAAGGCTTTTAAAGGTTTCTTCACTGATATGACTGTTGGCTGTAACAAATCTCGTTATACGGTCCTGCATTCTGTCAAAATAGGATAGTGTCTGTGGAACTCCCAGTACAAGTCCGCTCATTCTTACGGGGTGGATGGTCATAGTGGCGGACGGCGCTATAAAAGAACGTTTGGCTGATACAGCAAGCGGTACGCCGATAGAATGCCCTCCACCAAGCACAAGAGATACAGTAGGCTTTTTCATGCCTGATATAAGCTCAGCAATAGCAAGACCCGCCTCGACATCGCCGCCGACGGTGTTGAGGATGATTATAAGCCCCTCTATTTCGGGATCCTCTTCAATAGCCACAAGCTGCGGAATAACATGCTCATATTTTGTAGTTTTGTTCTGCGACGGAAGAATATAATGCCCTTCTATTTGCCCTACAACGGTAAGACAGTGGAGTACGTGATTTCCTTTCGCTGGAGTAACGGCGCTGAGCTCTTTTATCTGGTTCATTTGCTCTTCGTTTATGCCGGGCTCTTCTTCCTGCGGTTCTGTTGAAATATCTGGTACAGCGGAAGGCTCATGATTTGAGGCAAAGCTTTTTTCTTCACTGTTTCTTTTTCCATTTTTACAAGATATATTGCTGTTTTTATTCAAAAAAACACCTCCAATAAAATTATTTTGCCAAAGCATAGGCATGATATGCTTAAAATTTGATGAATAAAGATTTTTCAGTGGCATAAATTTTTCAGAAGCTTGTAAAAACAGAAATTAGCGGCATACGAGTAAATAAGTAACACAGCTTTTGGAAGATTAAATATTTACAAAATAGGAAAAATTCTGAAAGATAAAGATGAAATATATAATAATTTTGATAGTTATAAAAACGAAAAAATCCATATAAATTACCGTAACAGATGGTCTTAGGCAAAAATATTGATAAGTTCGTTTAATATAACGAAAATATTGATTATATACACTTTTATTAAATATATTTTTTGCTTTTATAATTTCGAATAATAAGCATTTTTTGAAAAAGAAATTATTAATGTATTTTAAAAGATTTTTATCACATCATAATAAAAAAAGTTAGGATGTGATTTTCTGTGTGCGGAAACGTTGAAATTGCAAAAAGCGTATTTAAAAATTCTCAAATGGGAGTAGAAACGATATCTACACTTGTAAAAGTAGTTAAAGACGAAAAAATGCTTGAAGAACTTTATTCCGAGCTTGGAGAGTACAAAAGAATAAATGATCGGGCAAAGGACACCTTGCTAAACTTTGGGCAACAGCCAGAAAGCATTAATCCGGCGGCTAAGGCTTCTGCGGATATCTCGGTCAAAATGAATACGCTTATCGACAAAACTCCGTCGCACGTGGCGGAGATGATGATGCAAGGAAATATGATGGGTGTTATAAAGTGTATCAAAATTATAAAGGAGCATCCGAAAGCAGATAAAACATGCCTTTCTCTTGCAAACGACCTTTTAAAGCATGAGGAAAGCAATATAACACAGCTTAAAAGGTTTTTGTAAATTAAATAAATTTTCTTGATATAAAATATATTTAATGCAGTCATGTATTTAAATAAGTATAAACTGCTTATGTCGGTAAAGAAATATTAAAAGTCTGTAGAAATAATCCATTCGGGGCGTAATGACTATCTCAACAATGCGCATTTTTTTACAAAGCTGGTATAAAAACAGTATACAATAAGGTAATATGAATTAATATCAGAATTTAACTTTTAAATTTAATAAAATTTCTTTAAACGCGTAGAGAAAAGTCTTATTGATTATAATTATAGTAAAATTTTGCCTGTCGTCTTATCAATGTTTGTAGCTGTAGATAAATAGTATTCCGGCTAAAATAATATTTTAATTATCTGTGTTAGCCGATCTGGTCAATTTATAACAAATTATAGTTTGCAACAAACGGCGGATGCTTGCCTTGGCAGAATGCTTTTTGTATAAAAAATGAAAATCTCAGAAGCCTGTATTTTCATACACTTGCTTCTGAGATTTTGTTTATAGTATTTCCTTTTTGATGCATAAAAAATATATCACACAGTAAAAACGCAATCTTAATAAAATTCATATATTTGTCTGTAGATATTTTTATCTGTATTTGTTAACAATTTGTCTCATTTTGTCAAGATTGTTTTCCATATCCTCGGCAAGCCTGAATTGATTGCGGCATCTGTCGAGATTATGCTCTGCATAGTCAGTTTTAAAATATATGTCGCCGTCAAGATAATCAGTTAAAAAACGCATACCGCACTCCAACGTCATAAGCAACGCTGAAAAGGGTAAACAATCCTTTTCC
>CAJFJP010000072.1 GCA_904384255.1 Candidatus Timburyella stercoris | reverse complement strand
GACTATAAATAATTATTTCTTAAGATTGTAGAAAGACTTGATGCCTGCATATACAGCATTGCCGCCGAGCTCGCTCTCAATTTTGAGCAGACGGTTATACTTGGCGATACGGTCGGTACGGCTCATAGAACCCGTCTTAATCTGGCCGGCATTAAGAGCAACGGCGATGTCAGCTATTGTAACATCCTCTGTCTCACCGGAGCGGTGTGATATAACAGCAGTATAACCGGCGCGCTTTGCCATTTCAACAGCGTCAAGAGTTTCAGTAAGCGTGCCTATCTGATTAACCTTAACGAGTATGGAGTTGGCAACGCCCATCTCAATACCCTTGGCAAGACGCTTTGTATTTGTAACAAAGAGGTCGTCACCAACAAGCTGGAGACGTGAGCCAAGACGCTCAGTGAGTATTTTGAAGCCCTCCCAGTCGTTCTCATCAAGACCATCTTCAATAGAGATTATCGGGAACTCATTAAGCAGACCCTCGTAGAAATCTATCATCTCTGCAGATGTAAGGCTCTTGCCTTCACCCTTAAGGTCATATTTGCCGGTTTCTTTGTTATAGAACTCAGAAGATGCAACGTCCATTGCTATGCATACATCCTTGCCAGGCTCGTATCCGGCAGCCTTTATAGCCTCTATTATAACTTCAACAGCCTCGCGGTTTGAAGCAAGGTTAGGAGCAAATCCGCCCTCGTCGCCGACAGCGGTGTTGTGGCCCTTGTCGTGCAGAACCTTCTTAAGTGAATGGAAAACCTCAGCGCCCATACGTATAGCTTCTTTGAATGTAGGTGCGCCTACAGGCATTATCATAAACTCCTGGAAGTCAACGGAGTTGTCGGCGTGTGAACCGCCGTTTAAGATGTTCATCATAGGTGTTGGGAGCTGCTTTGCATTAGCACCGCCAAGATATTTGTAAAGCGGCAGACCATGATAGTCGGCAGCGGCATGTGCAACGGCCATTGAAACGCCGAGTATGGCATTGGCACCGAGCTTAGACTTGTTTTCTGTACCGTCAAGCTCTATCATAACGCGGTCTATCTCAGCCTGGTCGGTTACGCTGTACTTGCCTATAAGGGCCGGAGCGATAACATTGTTTACGTTATCCACTGCCTTTAAAACGCCCTTGCCGAGATAACGGCTCTTGTCGTTGTCGCGAAGCTCAACAGCCTCGTGCTCACCAGTGGAAGCACCGGAAGGAACCATAGCCCTGCCGTATGCGCCGGACTCGGTGACTACTTCGACTTCAACCGTCGGATTGCCGCGGGAGTCTAAAATTTCTAAAGCGCTGATTTCTTTAATAATGGACATATTGACACTCCTTAATCTTTATTGTATTTATTATACCAAGTTCTTGTATTATTTTAAAGCATATTTTCCCATATTTCAATACATCTTGAGAATAATCATGAAAGCAATAAATTTCGTATTTTACCGGCACATTAATTTATGCAAAAGGCATAAATTAATATCTATATTATGTGCTATTATCCTATTAACTAAAGCTGGCGCCAGCGCTGTCGCTTAAAATACGTCGTGTATCTTTGCAGGAAATATGCGTAATTTTTTGATGTGCGCTTAATGACGCAAATATCACATTTAACTATAGTTAATCTATATTTTTTTGGTGTAGTTTTTATATTGACAATAATGCGGATTTATGTTATAAAAAGTAACAGAAATCAACATTTAATTTATAAAAAATAAATGCCGATTTAATGCAGACGGTCAGTTTTATTAAGCATGAGACCACGGCATAAATAGAGCTATTTGGTTAAATATAATATTAAAATTTTAAATGCTTTTTCTTCTATGCGGTTAAGACTGATTTATTTTGCTCTGAAAATGGAAGTAAAGCATATTTTTTTGATAAAATTATTTTACATTGTTAATTTGCACTCGCTTATGCTAAAGTTTGCAGGTGTCTGCTAAATTTTTTATGATTTATACAGCTTAAAACGGGAGAGATATTATGGACAGACCAGTACTTGAAATAAAAAATCTTAAAGCCAGCGCGTCGGGTGTGCGCATATTAAACGGCATCGATTTGACGGTAAGGGGCGGTGAGATACACGCGCTGATGGGTCCTAACGGCTCTGGCAAATCTACTCTTTCATCGGTTATAATGGGGCATCCCGATTATACCGTTGAAGAGGGAGAAGTGCTGCTTAACGGTGAAAATCTCTTAGAAAAAAGCGTGGATGAACGTGCGCGCGCAGGAGTATTTTTAGCGCTCCAATATCCTGTAGAAATAAGCGGAGTAACCAACTCGCAGTTTTTGCGGACGGCGATAAACGCACGCAGAGATGAAAAGAATCCGATACCCTATGCTGAATTCGTTAAGGAGATGCGCAAGGCGGTAAAGGACCTTGAAATGAACGAAAATCTTCCGAAAAGATATCTTAACGAAGGCTTTTCAGGCGGCGAAAAGAAGCGCAATGAAATACTTCAGATGAAGCTGCTTAATCCATCTGTCGCAATACTGGACGAGATAGATTCCGGCCTTGACATAGACGCTGTGAGAATAGTAGGCAGTAATGTAAGCGACATGGTTAAGGAACGTAAAGGCGGTCTCGGCGTTATTGTCATAACACATTACCAGCGTCTGCTTGACTATATAAAGCCTGACTTTGTGCATGTGTTAAGCAAGGGCAAAATAATAAAGAGCGGCGGCTGTGAGCTTGTATCCATGCTGGAAAAGGAAGGCTACTCATGGATTGACGCATATGAAAGAGGTGCCATGTAGTGCTTTGTAACATGAGTACCGAAAACATGAAGATATATGACATAAGAAACGGCCGGCTGCCGGAAGACGACGGCTTTGTCAGAACGAGGGACGGCTCGATTTGCATAGGTATATCTGAAAATGCATCTATTATGCTGAATATGTCCTTTGACGGAGACGGTGCGGGTTCAGCAGTAAATATAAACATAGCCGGCGGCACCGAGGTTTATCTTATAGAGAATTATAGGTATGATAGTGCTTCTAACGCCGCGTCATTTGGTGAAAATTTTATGTCGTGCGCAGTAAATATAAATCTTAGCAGCGGCAGCACCCTCAAACATCAGATACTTTTTGAGGACGGCAGGCTGGCGGCGGCGTATACCCTTAAGTGTAATGCGGAAGCTAACGCTGTATACGACAATTATCAGACAAACATAGGCGGCAGGGCAAAGTGCAATACCGAAATTAATCTTAACGGATACGGAGCATCGGTTTCATCGCATCTTATAGCTTTTTGCAGCGGCGAGGACGACCAGCGTTATAATATAAGGATAAATCACCATGCAAAGGGTACGCGCTCAAGAATGACCAACTGCGGCGCGGCGGCAGATGCTTCTAAATGCATTATAGACTGTGTGGGCTTTATAGAGAAAGGCGCATCCGGCTCTGACGCATATCAGAAGAGCAGGATTATATCTCTTTCTGAGAAGGTGCAGGCGCATGTAAGTCCGGCGCTGCTTATAGACGAGTACGATGTAAGCGCTGGACATTCCGGAAGCGTGGGGAGCATCGACACCGAAGCGCTGTATTATATGCAGAGCCGCGGCATTCGCCGGCAGGAAGCTGTGGCTATGTTTACATCCGGATTTTTAATGGGTGCGGCGGATAAGTCCAACAGCGAGCTGTATGAGGATATTGAGCACAAGGTTAGGGAGAGAATAAACCAACTGTAATTGTCTCTTGTACCTTTGAAATTTGCCTGATTTTGAAAATGAAGCGCGGCAGTATTTTAAATATGCAGATTTGGTTTATACTCTTGCAAGGCCTCTGCAAAGTCTGAAGACTGCATTTAAAAAGAATATACTTGTTCCAATAAATATTGATAATAAGAGAGGAAAAATAAAAATGTTTGATATGTGGGATGGCGTAGCGCTAGGGGCAAGTGTACAATCAGAACAGAATAAGAAAAAATTACAAAATATAGAGCAGGAAATAAATAATATTAATAAACAAATAAAAGAGCTTAGAGAAGATATAAATGAAATTATAAATTATCTTAATAAAGAATAGTTTTGTAGTAAGACAGGCTTGCGGGATGACTTTACCGACAAGCGGATTTTGAAAGAGGGCTTTATATGCCGATAGATATATATGACGACAATTTGTTCCGCAAAGACTTTCCTTTTTTTGAGTCGGAAAACGGGGAGTATGTGTATTTCAACAGCGCGGCGACGGCGCTCAAGCCCCGCTGCGTGATTGACGCTGTATGCGATTATTACAGCAATTACTCCGCTAATGTTGACCGCGGCGTTGATTCGCTTGGATACAAAGTGACAAAAATGTATAATGCCGCGCGTGAGAAAACAGCGGATTTTATCGGCGCTCACGACAGCGACACCGTTATATTCACAAAAGGCGCGACGGCGGCTCTTAACATGGTTGCGCACTCTTTCGGCGAAATTGCTGTAAAAAGCGGTGATGAGATAGTTACGTCTATGGCAGAGCATCACAGCAATTTTCTGCCATGGCAGCAGCTTGCGGCGAAAAAAGGCGCAAAGCTTATATTTGCGCCGACGGATACTCTCGGCAGGGTTACCGTTCAGGCGTTGGAAAGCGTTATGAGCGAAAAAACTAAGATAGTAGCGCTCAATCACATATCAAACGTATATGGCGCGAAAAATGATATAAAGGCGTTAGCTGCGACAGCGCATAAATACGGCGCGTATTTTGTATGCGACGGCGCGCAGGGCATAACGCACGAGCCGGCCGAGGTAGAGAAAAACGACATAGATTTTTATGCTTTCAGCGGGCATAAAATTATGGGTCCGACCGGAATAGGCGTACTCTACGGCAAGCGTGAGCTTTTGGAACAAATGCCTCCGGCAGAGTTCGGCGGCGAAATGGTATATATAGTCGACTATGAAAGCGCAGACGGCACTCAGTTCAAGGATTTGCCGGAAAGGCATGAGGCGGGCACTCCGCCGATAGGGCAGGTAATAGGCATGGGCGCGGCTATAGATTATATATCCTCAATAGGCTATGATACAATACAGCGTCGCGTGGCATTTTTGAAGGATTATATGATAAATGAGCTTGAGAAAAAATGTCCGAATATTGAAATATATAACAAAGAGCAAAACGACAGCGGAATTGTGACGTTTAACGTTAAGGGCGTGCATTCTCACGATGCGGCGTCGGTATTTGACAATGACAAGATAATAATAAGGGCGGGGCATCACTGTTCGCAGACGTCGCATGCGCTTATGTGCGTACCGACGAGCCTGCGCGCCAGCCTTTACATTTATAATACAAAGCCGGAGATTGACAGATTTGTCGATGCGGCTAAAAAAGCGGAAGGGTTTTTAGATGTTTTATTCAGCTGAGGACTATAAAGAAATTATATATGACAATTACAGCAATCCTCGCAACAAATGCTTATCAAAGGACAAGGACTACTGCACCTGCGAAATGAAAAATCCGTCCTGCGGCGACGAGCTTGTCGTTCAGGTAAAAAAGCATGGCGATACTATAGAGGACTGCCGTCACAACGGCCACGGCTGCAGTATATGCTGCGCCAGCGCGTCTATAATGAGCGAGCTTGTCAAGGGCAAGAGCGAGGCGGAGGCAAAGCATTTATACGACGAGTTTATGTCAATGGTGTCGGGCGGAGAGTATGACGAGGAGCTGCTTGACGAAGCGGCTGCGTTTAAGGGTGTGGCGCAGCTCCCAGCGCGGATAAAATGCGCGACGCTGTGCTGGAAGGGCATGCACAGGCTGCTTGACGAGCTCGACAAGGATGAAGGTGAAAACAGTGGAAAATAACGATATAAACAAGGGTATGTGGAACGACGGCGATGTCGGTGTTTTAAAGCTTGAAAAGGGACTAAGCGAGGCGGTCGTACGTCAGATATCCGCACTTAAAAAAGAGCCGGAGTGGATGACGGAGTTTCGGGTAAAAAGCTATCATGAGTTTATAAAGCATCCGCTGCCCAACTGGGGCTGCGACCTTACGGGAATAGATTACGACGATATTTACTACTATCTCAAGCCGAGCAAGGGCGTTGCAAACGACTGGGACGACGTGCCGGAAAAGATAAAGGATACATTTGATAAGCTCGGACTGCCGGAGGCTGAGCAGAAGCATCTTGCCGGCATAGCGACGCAGTATGAGTCGGAAATGGTATATCACAACATGCGTATGGAGTTTGAAAAGGAGGGCGTAATCTTCCTTGACACTGACTCGGCGCTGCGCGAGTATCCGGAGCTGTTTAAGAAATATTTCGGCAAGCTTGTGCCGTATACCGACAACAAGTTTGCGGCACTCAACAGCGCTGTGTGGTCGGGCGGTTCGTTTATATATGTGCCCAAAGGCGTCGTTGTGCAGAAGCCGCTGCAGTCGTATTTCCGCATAAATTCTGAAAATATGGGCCAGTTTGAGCGCACGCTCATAATTGTGGACGAGGGCGCCAGTCTGCACTATGTCGAGGGCTGCACCGCGCCGGCATATTCCACCGATTCACTGCATGCCGCCATTGTCGAAATATTTGTCGAAAAAGATGCGCGCTGCCGTTATACTACGATACAGAACTGGTCGAACAATGTGTATAATCTGGTTACTAAGCGCGCCGCCTGCGAGGAAAACGGAGTTATGGAGTGGATAGACGGCAACATAGGCTCTGGTATAAATATGAAATATCCCGCCTGCATACTGCGGGGCAGGGGCGCATCTGGAACTACAATTTCCATCGCTGTTGCGTCCGATGGTCAGATACAGGACGCCGGCTCAAAGATGATACATTTAGCACCGGACACATCGTCGCAGATAATATCGAAGTCTATAGCCAAAAACGGCGGCAACGCAACCTACCGCGGCACGGTGTATCATTCTCCTAATGCGACGAATGCAAGGAGCAAGGTAGAGTGCGACACGCTGCTGCTGGATGAGAAATCGAAATCAGACACAATACCGACAAATGAGATAAACAACGGGACGTCGATACTTGAGCATGAGGCGAAGGTGTCGAGGATATCGGGCGAGCAGCTGTTTTATCTCATGAGCCGCGGCCTTACCGAAGAGCAGGCTAGCGAGCTTATCGTGCTGGGATTTATTGAGCCGTTTTCAAGAGAGCTGCCAATGGAATATGCAGTGGAGCTTAATCAGCTTATGAAGATGGAAATGAAGGGTTCAATAGGATAATATAAATGTAAAGGAATGGCGAGCGCGTTTTCAGCATTCAACTAAATGCAAATTAAGCTTTGGCGATAAAGCGAAAGCTTTTTTACTGAAATGTATTGCTGTTTGACTGATAAAATATAAATAAAAGCCGGAGCGCTTTTAGCATCCGGCTTTTTAATATATAAAAATTTATATTATGATATCATTTGCTTGGCAGCAGCATATTAAAAACGTCAATTTGTGCTTTGCCATTTGTCTTTTTTGTTGAATAAAAGTGCTATATAGAATATAATATAATTAATTGGAGACAATGTCCGACTTTTATAGAACTGGATTTTTATATATAACTTAGTACCGGTTTGCGGTTTTAAACCTTGTATAACACGGTAAAAGCCAAGCCCGGCTGCGCAAATGCGCATTTATAATTAAGATTAATAAGGAGTTTTTTGCCTATTTATGAAAAATATTGAGCTTAGCAAGGCCTTAGATTACATAGATAGAATACACGAAATAGTTCTGCAAAAATATGATACACAGCCGAAAGCTTTGGTGCGTACTTTCGGCTGTCAGCAGAATGTCAGCGATTCGGAATATATAAAGGGCATGCTGGAAAAAATGGGGTATGTGCTGACGGAAGAGGTGGACAAAGCCGATTTTATACTCTACAATACCTGTGCTGTCCGCGAGCATGCCGAGGACAGGGCATTCGGCAATATCGGCGCGCTTAAAGCGTATAAGGAGAAAAATCCGGATTTAATAATAGCAATGTGCGGATGTATGGTAAGCCAGCCGGCCGCCGCTGAAAAAATTAAAAACAGTTACCCATATGTATCTCTTGCTTTCGGCACTAATATGTTAGAGCGCTTTCCTGAAATGCTTTATAAATTTATGAGAAATCGCAAGCGGGTAATAGATATTTCCGGCGCAGCAGCTGCCGGAGACATAGTCGAGGGCCTGCCGCGTCACAGAGACAGCTCGCTTAAAGCTTGGCTGCCTATTATGTATGGCTGCAACAATTTCTGTACATACTGCGTTGTGCCGCTTGTGCGGGGACGAGAGAGAAGCAGGGACTACAAGTCTGTAGTGGCGGAGGCGGAGGAGCTTGTAGCTTCCGGCGCAAAGGATATAACGCTGTTGGGACAAAATGTAAACTCCTACGGCAAGGGAAACAGCGACGGTGTGTATTTTCCGGAGCTTCTGCGCATGATAAACGATATAAAGGGTGATTTTAGAATACGTTTTATGACGTCGCACCCTAAAGACTGCAGCGACGAGCTGCTTAAGGCAATGTCTGAATGCAGCAAGGTCGCCAGACATCTGCACCTGCCGTTTCAGTCGGGCAGCGACAGGATACTTAAGGCCATGAACAGGCATTATACAAGTTCTGACTATTTAACTCTTGTAGAAAAAGCGCGCAGTCTTATGCCGGATATATCGCTTACCAGCGATATTATAGTGGGATTTCCGGGCGAAGAGTATGAGGATTTTCTCAAAACAGTGGATATAATTAAGAAGGTAAGATTTAGCATGCTGTTTACCTTTATATATTCAAAGCGTAACAATACTCCGGCCGCCAAGATGGAGGATAAAATAAGCGAAGCGGAAAAGGGACGCTGGTTTGACGAGCTTCTGCATGAGCAGGAAATTATATCGGATGAAATAATGAGCGGATTTATAGGTAAAGAGCTGAGGGTGCTGTGCGAGGGTGTAAAGCCCAAAACCAACTTGCTTTACGGACGTGCCGGCAATAACATGTCGGTAACTTTCAGCGGCGGTGAGGAATGTACCTCAAAGTTTGTTAATGTGAAGATAACAGATTTTAATCATACAGTGTTAAAAGGTGAACCGATAAATTAAAATGGGAGGAATATATATGGGAGTCATCGAAACAGCAAGAGATTTGGGAGAGAAAATACAGGCGGATATAAGGTATATTAACTTTCGGCAGGCGCAGCTAAGCAATGAAGAAGATGAGGGATTGCAAAAATCCATAATTAGGTTTAACATGATAAGGAACGAGCTTAAAGACGAGCTTCAAGCCAAGGACAGAACGCCTGGTCTTGCGGAGCAGC
>CAJFJP010000071.1 GCA_904384255.1 Candidatus Timburyella stercoris | reverse complement strand
TTTTAATCTTAGATGAAGCCACCGCCTTTGCTGACCCGGATAATGAAGTACGGGTTCAACAGGCTCTATCCGCGCTGTCAAAGGGGAAAACCGTTATCATGATTGCCCACAGGCTCTCCTCAATCACAAGCGCTGACTGTATTTATGTATTGCAGGACGGAAAAATAATAGAAAGCGGTATGCACGGCCAGCTGATAGAACAGGACGGCATATTTGCGCGTATGTGGAAAAATTATTCCGAAGCAGTAGAATGGAAAATTAAAAAGGAGGAAAAAGCATGATAAAAGCATTGCAAAGACGTTTTGCGTTATCACGGCAAGGAGCTCTTGATTTAATTAAAGGTTGTATTGCCTGCGTCGTGCAGGATATTTCTTTTATGATTCCTGTAGGACTTCTGTATTATTTTGTCATGGATATAATGAACGGGGATATAAACGTAAGTCGGATTATTTTTTATGTAGCAGGCATTCTGGCCTGTTTAGGCCTGATCTTCATTGCAACCTATTTTCAATACAACGCTACTTATCTTGCGACGTATGTAGAAAGCGGGGTAAGGCGTATTTCTTTAGCAGAACAGCTTCGAAAAATTCCGCTCTCCTTTTTTGGAAAAAAAGATCTTGCAGATTTGACAAACTCTATTATGGGCGACTGCGCAACGTTGGAAACGGCCTTTTCCCATTATGTTCCTGCATTGGCAGGCTCACTGATTTCAACAACACTGATTGCTGTCTGTCTTTTTGCCTATGATTGGCGTATGGCTCTCGCAGCGGTCTGGGTTTTGCCTATTGCATTTACCATTACATTTTTCTCTGCACGTATACAAAAATATTTTAACAGAAAATCAGTAGCGGCAAATGTCGCCCTTGAAAGCGGAGTGCAGGAGTGTATTGAAAGTTTGCAGGACTTGAAGGCAAATAATGCAGAGAAAGCCTATTTGAAAGGACTGAATAAGAAAATTGACTATGTGGAGAAACGGCATATCATTACAGAACTTGGTACTGCCATTTTTGTTGTTTCCTCCACATTGATCCTGAAATTCGGAATTGCTACAGTGGCGCTTGTTGGCTCAATATTGCTTATACAAGGGGAAATTGGCATTCCGCTGTTTTTCATGTTTTTGCTGGTAGCTTCAAGGCTATATGCCCCTCTTGAAGGAGCTCTGCAAAATCTGGCGGCAGTTATTTCAACCAAAACTAATATCGACCGCATGAACGAAATCCTCGACCAACCCACCCAAACGGGAAACACGCAATTAACAAACAAAGGGTACGATATTATTTTTGATCATGTTGGATTTGCATATAATAGCGGAGAAACAGTTTTAAAAGATGTGTCCTTTACTGCAAAACAGGGTGAAGTTACCGCTCTGGTCGGGCCATCAGGCGGAGGAAAAACAACCGTTTCACGCCTTGCCGCACGGTTTTGGGACATCGGCAAAGGAAAAATTACGGTTGGAGGAATGGATATTTCACAAATAGAACCGGAAACCTTGTTGTCACTGTATTCAATTGTATTCCAGGATGTAACTTTGTTTAATAATACCATTTTGGAAAATATCCGAATTGGTAGAAAAGATGCAACTGATGAAGAAGTAATTCAAGCGGCAAAGCTTGCAAATTGTGAGGAGTTCGCTTTAAAACTCCCAGATGGTTATAACAGTATGATAGGCGAAAATGGCTGCGAACTTTCCGGCGGCGAGAGACAGCGTATTTCCATTGCCCGAGCTTTTCTCAAAAATGCCCCGATTATTCTACTCGATGAAGCAACAGCAAGCCTCGATGTGGAAAATGAAACATTGATACAGACAGCTTTATCAAGACTGATAAAGAACAAGACCGTACTTGTAATTGCCCATCGTATGCGTACCGTAAGTGGTGCGGATAAAGTAGTTGTACTTTCAGACGGCGTTGTCGCGGAACAGGGAGTTCCGGATGAATTGATGCGTTCAGGAAAGATTTACCCACATATGATGCAGTTACAAATGATGAGTGGAACTTGGAAAATATGATGAATACGCATTGGCTATTATGTTCATGTTTACAAAAGCATGACGTGAATAAGACTGTGGAAAGATACGATGCTTGAAAACTAACTGCTTTACTGTCCTAAATGCAAGAGAAAAGCGCTAATAAATGTAACATATCTAGATATATTCGTTATCAAATAGCCTGATACGCAGATGCAGAGCTGATAACATGCAACATAAATTGCAGTTGTCGGCTCTGTTATTTTGCTTAAAGATATCAATATGTTGATCAATGTTTTTTCACAGCCAAAAAGTTTTTATACTTGCGCGGAATTTTTGCGTTTATAAAGATGAATATCCAATTATATAATTGTATTTTTACGACCATATGCTTTAACACTCAGTAGATATTTTCTGTTTTGCTGCCTTGCATTAAGGAAAATGATGAATGCAGAGTAGCACTAGGAACACATCGAGTATACTTTTAATGCTTTTTGTAAGATTGTTGTTTATCATGCGAGTCTGAATGCCTATAAAAAATTGAGATATCTCTTGAGCATCTTAGAAAACTACTAACTGCATAACAAATTGCTATGCCGGCGTAGATATTTAGGCGAACAAAAAGTTTGTATTTATAAGACTTGTAAAGTGTAAAAGCAGATTCGGTAATATCATAACTATTAAAATGCCGTTTTATTGTTCTGCGCAATAGAAAAGCGGGCAAGAAGTCTTTAATTCCTCGCCCGTTTTGATTGCAACCTGTATGAAAGCTATCCAATTTCACTCAATTGTTGATATTATTTTATAGAGCCGCTCCTAATTAGCAGCTGATTTTATTTTGACTGCACTAAGTACTAATAATATATAATTCACATTTGTTCGGCTTAATTTTTCTTTTTAAAGCTCATCTTTTTCTCTTCCCCTTTTAATATGCGCTTTATGTTCTCACGGTGCTTTATAATTACAATAGCTGCGATTATAAGAGCAAAAAGTGCTTCAAAATTTTTCTGTCCCATGTTAAATGGCGAATATGTGTAGGTGCTGGCTGCGTGCGTAAAATCATATATAAAATACGTAACGATAGGTAATGCTACTGCCGCTGCTATTGATGAAAGAGATACTATCCTGCTTATGGCAAAGCATATTAAAAACACAGCTATTATTATAAGAAATACGCGCCAGTCGATAAGCAGCACCATTGCGGCTGATGTTACTACACCCTTGCCGCCCCTGAAGCCGAAATACAGTGGATAAAGATGCCCCAAAAGACAGCACACTCCGCATATAAAGGCGCCGTACACAGGATCTATCGTTGAAGCTATCTGCTGCGTCTGCGGCAGATAGTTTAGCAGTGCAAATACTGCGTATCTGCCAATGGCTACAGCTGCTATGGTTTTTGCAAAATCGCATACAAAGGTCAGTATGCCGGAATATTTCCCGCCGGCCCTGAAAGCATTCGTCATGCCGGCGTTGCCGCTGCCTACGTCCCTTACGTCTATATTGGCAAACGCCCTCGTATATATAATGGCAAAGTTTATGCTGCCTAAGAGATAGGCTATAACCCCCGCTGCTAAAAAGACAAGCAGCACAATTACCTTATCAGTCATTTTTTTCCTCCATTACACATGGCTTCCGAAGCTTCGCTGTTTTTTATTTATATGCAGAGCACAGCTTCTCTATTTGCATGCATGGCCGTCTCTATAATCGGCATAATTTAAATGTAAAAATTATATACGCCCTATCAGTCAGAGAAAATTTATCGGCGTCCGCCTCAGTCTCCCCGCTCGCGTATTATCATTCTTATCGGCGCGCCTTCAAATCCGTATGTCTCACGTATGCGGTTTTCTATATACCGTTTATATGAAAAATGAAATAAATCCGCCCGGTTGCAGAAAAGTACGAATGTTGGCGGGCAAACTGATGATTGCGTCATGTAATATATCTTAAGGCGGCGCCCCTTATCGGACGGAGGCTGTACCCTCGACGTCGCATCAATAAGCAAATCGTTTAGCATACCCGTCGATATTCTCATGCTGTTCTGGTCGGCTACATATTTTATAAGCTCGAACAACCTGTTAACCCGCTCGCCGGTTTTGGCGGAAATAAACACCATTACTGCAAAGGACATAAATGAAAAATCATTCATCAGCTTTTTACGGTAGCCGTCCATCGTTTTGCTATCCTTTTCTACTGCATCCCACTTGTTGACAGCTATTATGCAGCCCTTGCCGGCTTCCAGCGCAAGGCCCGCCACCTTAGAGTCCTGCTCGGTAAATCCCACCGTCGCATCTATCATTATCACACAGACGTCGCAGCGTTCAACCGCCGCCTTTGTGCGTACAATACTGTATTTTTCAATTTTGTCGTCTACCCTGCTCTTACGGCGCAGTCCTGCCGTATCAGTAAAGATAAAACTGCCGTAATCATTGTCAACACGCATGTCGACAGAATCACGGGTAGTGCCCGCTATGTCGGATACAATAAGCCTGTTTTCTCCCGCTATATAATTAATAAGTGAAGATTTTCCCGCATTCGGCCGGCCTATAACAGCTACCTTTACAGCGTCGGAATCTTCTGCTTCGTCATCATCTTCCGGCAAATAATTATATACTTCGTCTAGCAAATCACCGGTACCGTGACCATGCACCGATGACACCGGAACAGGCTCGCCTAGTCCAAGATTATAAAATTCATAAAACTCCGCCGGCGGATTGCCTAAACTATCGCACTTATTTACGCACAGGACTATCGGCTTGCTGCTTTTGCGCAACATGGCCGCCACGTCCTCATCGGCCGCTGTCACACCAGTACGCAAATCAACCACCATTATTATGACATCCGCCATGTCAATAGCAAGACTCGCCTGTCTGCGCATCTGCACAAGAATTTCGTCGTCAGAATGTGGCTCTATTCCGCCTGTATCTATCAGTAGTACTTCCCTGCCGCGCCATTCGCAGTCTGCATATATCCTGTCGCGCGTTACGCCGGGTGTATCATCGACAATGGACACCCTTCGCCCTACCAGCTTATTAAACAATGTAGACTTGCCAACATTTGGGCGTCCTACGATGGCTACTACCGGTTTTCCCATATATAATCGGCTTTGCGCCTTCTTCCTTTCCTTTTATCGTATATTTGTCCCATATTAGGCGCAGACATAAAACACCGTAACTATAAATCTGCGCCAGCACAAAATCAAAATTGCTCCCATAGCTGTCTGAAATGACAAAGCTTACGGCGGTGAGCGCCTTATTCTAAAATGTATGCAGCAAAGCTTCTATAATCAAGCTCTTCATTGCTGCAATATATACAAATATATACTGCAAAGCTTTATTCTGCTTTCAATTTTGTATATTTCCGCCGAACCGGCCTATGCAGCAGCAGTGCCCGCAGAAAATAAGCACAACAGACTCTGGCAAAATTATACCGCAGTAAAGGCGCTACAGCTCCTCCCCAATAAGAGCCGACAGCAGCTCATATCCGCCGTTGCACGGCACCGCCTTAAGCGGCACATTAAGTATGCTTTCCGCCTCGGCCGGTGTTATATCATCCAAAAATCTTGCGTTTTCGCTGTCCAGCATAGAATCTGATATAAGCAGACACTCACCCAAGTCGGCGCCGCTGAGCTGTTTTATCAGGTCCTGCCCGCATATAAGGCCCGTTACACTTATGCTACGTCCGAAAAAGTCATTATCTATTTTATATACCTTACACTCTAAATTATGCCATTTATCCTGCGCCATGTCAACAAGGCACTTTATAATTTTATATGACGCCTCGCCCGTCGCTATGCTTATTTTTCTGCTCGCTATACTTTTCGGCGCAGTTTTAAGCGCATTAATAAAATCATGCCTTAAAAGAGTGCACATCCCCACTCCGTTTTCCAGCTGTAAAAAATCGCCATAATATTCATAGTCAGGCGTATCAAGGTCACATATCACATAAAACTCATCTGCCGGATATATAAGCCGCGTTCCATACTCTTTTTCAAACTTGTCGCCAAACCCGTTTATTATCTTCAAAACCTCTTGCGCCGTGTCTTGGCTGTAAGACTCAATTTTTTCCAATCCCTCGCGATAAGCAGTAAGTCCCACCGGCACGGCCGCTATGCTCTGCACCGCAGGATAAAGAGAAGCAAGCTTTTTAATACTGTATACAAGCTCTTCACCATCGTTTATTCCCGGACACAAAACCAGTTGGCAGTTCATCTTTATGCCGGCATCGGCAAACATGTATATATACTTAAGGCATTCGCCGGCAAATCTGTTTTTCATTATGCGGACACGAAGCTCTGGGTTCATAGTGTGTACCGATATGTTTATAGGACTTATATGCATTTTGATTATTCGCTCTACATCCGCCTCGCGCAGATTTGTAAGCGTAATATAGTTGCCGAACAAAAAAGACATACGCTCGTCATCATCTTTTACATAAAGGCTTTTGCGCATGCCAGGAGGCATTTGGTCTATAAAGCAGAATATACATTTATTGCGGCATGTATGCTGCTCGTCCATAAGATATGTTGAAAATATGAGACCAATGTCCTCATATTCCGGCTTTTTTATGCGGACATGCCGTTCTTTTCCGCCGCGTGAATATACAATATCCAGCTTTTCGTCGGTTATATAAAACTGATAATCAAGCACGTCGTTTATTTCATTTTCATTTATGCTTTCCAATATATCGCCAGAACGTATGCCTTTTTTATACGCAGTGCTTCCCTTTTCCACATTTTCAATTTTTACCGGCATAATATTTACCTCAAAAAGTTTATATTAAAAAAACAGAGAAGGAAAAAATCCTCCTCTTTTTTCTTTACTATGCTTCTTTTTTGATAACCTCACGGTTCCTGTAATATCCACAGGTGCCGCATACGCGGTGCATTAATTTGTAATCACCGCAGCGCGGACATCTCACTAGGTTCGGTGCGTCAATCTTCCATACGCTTGAACGCCTTTTGTCACGCCTTGTCCTGGATATTCTTCTCTTTGGTACTAATGCCACTTTTACGCACCCCCTTATCTAAATTTAAGACAAAAGTCAAATTTATCCTTGAATATCTTATTTATTATACAGTTACTATGTCACTATTGTCAAGTGCTTTTTTATGACATAAAAAATTTGCATAATATATTTGCTGAAATCTGTATATAAGAGCGGAAAGGCATTTAATTTACACTTCTCCGCTCCGATACACATTTACATCGTCGCTTTAAAACAAGCTGCTGCACAGTTAAATATTGTCGTACTGCAAAATACCTTCACTGACGCTTACAGCTTCTTTGTCAGCTCAAATACCTGCTCAGGTAGGCTGGACTCGTCGCAGGAAAGCGTAAATACAAAATCCGCTCCCGATTCCTCAGACACCTTATTGAGCTTTGTGAAAAAGCCTACAAGCTCTTCATAGTCCCTGCCGCCTATTCTGAAAGTAGCATCAACAAACACGTGCGTTACGTCGTAGTTGCCGGCGCATATGCCCGCTAAAAAGCCATAAAGCGCATCAAAACCGCATATGGAATAATTATCAGTAGCAATAAGTCTCGCCTTGTGGCTGATATCGTAGGTAAGCTTCTTCACCTTTTCCACACATACCACATTTCCCTTTGAGGAGCTTACCGCCTCGTTCACCAATGATATGAGACGCTTGGTCTTGCCTGAACCCTTGTTGCCTATGATAATGGATATCATACAAATCTCTCCTTTATATAAATTCCGCTTATGCGGTTATTTTTTATTTCCTATAATTTTATCAGCCATTGAGCCTTTTTTCAAGTACCTCTCGCTCTGTTTCGTATCCCGGCTTGCCGAGCAGCGCAAACATGTTGCGTTTATATGCCTCTACGCCCGGCTGATTAAACGGATTTACTCCCAGCAGATATGAGCATATTGCACATGCTTTCTCAAAGAAATATATGAGCCAGCCAAGAGAATGCTCATCAGCACCAGGTACATCTAAAACAAAGCTCGGTACGCCGCCGTCGGCATGTGCCAGCAGTGTACCCTGCATTGCTTTTCCATTTATATATCCCATGCTCTCGCCGTCAAGGAAATTAAGTCCATCGCCGTTATCCTCATTCTTCTTTATTGTTATTTCCTTGCCTGTGCCCTCAATATTTACAAAAGTCTCAAACATTATACGTGAGCCCTCCTGTACAAACTGGCCCATTGAATGCAGATCGGTCGAATATATACACGAAGCCGGGAATATGCCCTTATTATCTTTGCCCTCGCTCTCGCCGAAAAGCTGCTTGAACCATTCCGCCATAAGTGCAAATCTCGGCTCGAAGCTTACAAGCAGTTCAACCGCTTTATTCTTGCGGTACATAATGCTTCTTGCAGCGGCATATCTGTAACAGTCGTTTTTGGATATATCGCTGTTTTGATATGCTTTGGCGGCATCTCTTGCACCGGCCATAAGCGCGTCTATATCAGCGCCGGATACAGCTATCGGAAGCAAGCCCACCGCCGTGAGAACAGAGTATCTTCCACCTATCTCGTCCGGTATAACGAAGGACTCATATCCTTCCCTTTCAGCAATTGTTTTCAGTGTGCCGCGGCTCTTATCTGTTACGCAGTATATGCGCTTTGCTGCTTCCATCTTTCCGTATCTGTTTTCCATATACTCTTTAAATATTCTAAACGCAATTGCCGGCTCAGTAGTTGTGCCGGATTTTGATATAACACACACACTTACATCCTTGCCGTCACACAGCTTAAGCACATTGGCCATTTCACTGCCGCTTAATGAATTACCGGCAAAAAATATCTGCGGAGTATCCTTGCACATAAGATTGTAGCTCGGCGAATGTATATACTCAATAACCGCGCGGGCGCCCAGATATGAACCGCCTATGCCTATAACAACCAGTACCTGTGAATCGTTCCTTATCTTCTCCGCAGATTTCTTTATTCTTTCATATTCTTCCCTGTCATAATTATCCGGCCATGTAAGCCAGCCGGTAAAATCGCTTCCCGCCCCTGTGCCGTTATGGAGCATTTCATGCGCCGCATTTACAAACGGCTGAAGCGATTCAAACTCTTCTTCTGAAATTACATCAGCTGCGTATTTATAATTAAATTTTACAGACATTTATCTCTCCCCTTATTTATTATTATTTTACATTAATATCTGATATATTGCAATCATAAAATTATATTAATTTACTATTAACAATTGCATCCATTTTAACGCTTTTTACACCATAAGCTGACTTCGGCATAATCTTACTGACATATCGCTAAATATACCATATTATAAACTGTTTAAATATTTTTTCTGCAACAAATGCGGTTGTGCTCAATGTACTTCCATGCACTGACCTTATATTGAGTTTGCTTCAATTGGCCAATTTGTCATTTTAGACAACAGTGACAAAAGCCGATTTTTAACTGCTTTATTATACCGTTACAATCAGATG
>CAJFJP010000070.1 GCA_904384255.1 Candidatus Timburyella stercoris | reverse complement strand
CTCGTAAGGGCAAAAACAAGGGAAAATACATGAAAACCGAGCATTGGACAGGCGAAATGCCTTGTAGTATCAATGGTTTTAGGAATTTTGAGTTTTTAATTTTAATTAATTATAAAAAAAATAAAAAAATCTGTTTAGTTCTGTCATTGTGTATGCTGTTTACGTTAATTATCCGGTCGCTGTCCGTTGGAGCACAGATAGTTCAGGCGGCAGCTGCAGATTATATTTCACAAACTGACAGCGACAGCACTCATTATTTAAATGTTTCAATTTTAAAATCAAGCGATGGTAAAAACTACTTATTTAATTTTTCATTAATTTATAATGAATACTTTTACGGTGATGAGACAATTACTTTTAGTGCTTCACGAATTAGCGGTTCGCCTTTGGCCCCTATTTTCCCTAATATTACTGTTAATTCTGCAGATGTCACAGTTGGTGCTTCAGACTATGTTGACTTGAAAGATAAATATGTTTATAAGAGTTTTAGCCGGTATAGCTGGACTTTAGATGAGTCTTGCCTGATATCGCATCCTGAGTGGGGGTTGTAGACATATAATAAAAAGACGCCAAATTCAAATTATTTGGCGTCTTTTTATTAATGGAGCTGCTAACCAGATTCGAACTGGTGACCTCTTCCTTACCAAGGAAGTGCTCTGCCTACTGAGCCATAGCAGCCCATACACTATGTCACAGCATCAGTTATTATATCAATATAAATATATTTTGTCAATAATCTATCTCATGCTATATTGTATTCTATGATATTATTGTTTTGCAATATTTAGCAAGATCAATACATATTTTTTGGAATGGAGTTTACTACTATAGGTATTTAATTGTGTCTTTGCTGTACATAGCCGCTTCTAAAATAACCAACTATTTATAAAAGATTTATTGCTAGCAGCAGTAGAGAAAATCAGAAAGGTTATATACAGAATGCTAATATGATGTGCACTAATATGGTAGTAACAGTGAAAGCATTGCAAAAGCGAAGGAGGTGATGGCATGATAACAAATAATAAATTTTAGAGTGGATTAGAGCTGTGTTTTATAAGGCTTGTGCCGCAGTACAATGCGAGACTAACATTAGTTTTTACAATTTTGGTATTAAAGCAGCAGACAGAAATATGAAACAATTCAAATCACTGCAATGCGGCAATTTATAGCTTTATTAAACAAATACAAAAAGCTAAAAATAAACATAAAGCATTATGTCAGATACAAGTCCTGACATAATGCCTGTAAATTTATTATAAATTTAAATTATTTAGAATTTTTCTCCTGCTCATCATAAAGAGGGGATAAATCAATAGAGCCATTAGCACTTTCAAACTCAGAAATATATTTTCGAAGAAGAAATAAAATCTGGCTGTTGGCAGACCTGCCCTCATATTTTGATATATAATGCAGCTTGTAATGTAATTCTGGGTCTATAACTATTCCCAAATGTTTGCTTTTCATTAAATAACACCCATAAATCTTATTGTAAGTATATACTAAGTTTTATTTTCTCCCAAATGTTGCTCTTATACTTGTTTTAAGTACAAAAGATTTATGAATTTTTTCGTTTAGTAATTTATTCTCCTATAATTTTGATAAGCACTCGCTTTACACGCATTCCATCAAATTCAAAATAAAAAATTTGCTCCCACGTGCCAAAGTCAAGACGCCCGTTACTAATTGCGCATACCACCTCGCGTCCCATTATTGTACGTTTCAAATGCGCGTCGGCATTGTCCTCGTATCCATTATGCTGATATTGAGAATATGGCTTCTCCGGCGCAAGCTTTTCCAGCCACTTCTCATAGTCGTTATGCAGTCCGGACTCGTCATCATTTATAAATACGCTGGCGGTGATGTTCATGGCGTTTACAAGAACGAGTCCGTCGGTTATTTTGCTTTCATCTATTGCTTTTTGTACGTCTTTTGTTATATTTACAATTCCGCGCCTTGACGGCAGATTAAATTCTAACTCTTTTCTGTATGACCTCATTATAAAATCTCCTTGTAGTAAAAATATATTATTATGAACTCTTATTTCTGCCAAATTTTTCAGCTTAGCTGATATAAACGTTTGAAAGCTGTTTATATTAGTATACAATACTGTGAAAATAAGCTTAACTAAATAATAAGATACAAATGCAAAAATTAATGTCTAAAAAATGTATTTGTGATAAAAGACAAATATAAATAGTCAGGGGAGAAGTGTAATTATGAAAAACTCTGTATACTGATGTACAAAAATATATTAGACCTAATTTAAACAGAATTAATACTGATTTATTAAGCTACTTACTTCTTTTAATTATATCATAAAATTATTTCCATTTACAAAAATCCGCGATGACTTTTATCACCGCGGATTAAAAATTGAATTATAGTTTAGGATAATATTAGCAATAGATAAAAATAATTGCTGTAAACATATAAATAGGCGCTGAAGATATATTATGCTTTGCCAACCGAACCAAAAAGTTCCATCTTTTCCTTAACGGTGGCTTTAATAGCTTCAAATCCCGGCTTAAGCAGCTTTCTTGGATCGTAACCTTTGCCCTCAAGATCCTTGCCCTCTTCAATGTATTTCCTTGTAGCAGCCGCAAAGGCAAGCTGGCATTCTGTATTAACATTTATCTTTGAAACTCCGAGGCTTATAGCCTTTTTAATCATATCGTCCGGAATACCAGTGCCGCCGTGGAGAACCAGTGGCATATCTCCAGTAAGTTTCTGTATTGCATCAAGCGTTTCAAAAGAAAGGCCCTTCCAGTTAGCAGGATATTTTCCATGAATATTGCCGATACCGGCGGCAAGCATAGTAACACCTAAATCGGCTATCATCTTGCATTCATTCGGATCAGCGCATTCACCGGCGCCAATAACGCCGTCTTCCTCGCCGCCTATAGAGCCTACCTCAGCCTCAAGAGATATTCCCTTAGCTTTTGTTATTTCAACAAATTCCTTGGTCTTAGCGATATTCTCATCAATTGGATAATGTGAGCCGTCAAACATAACAGAAGAAAAACCGGCTTCTATGCAGGCTTTTGTGCCTTCATATGTACCGTGGTCAAGATGCAATGCAACCGGAACAGTTATATTGAGATAGTTAACCATTTCCGTTACCATAGCCGTTACTGTCTTAAAGCCGCACATATATTTGCCAGCGCCCTCTGAAACGCCGAGTATTACCGGTGATTTGAGTTCTTCAGAAGTCTCAAGTATGGCGCGTGTCCACTCAAGATTATTGATGTTGAACTGACCGACAGCATAGTGGCCTTTCTTTGCTTTTGTAAGCATGTCTTTTGCAGATACTAACATTGTATATTCCTCCTATTTTTTAAGGCGATGCAACTATAACTGCTTATTTACAGAGACAGCATTCATCACCCTATATATCTAAATATATTATATTTGTTACCGCTGTATATTTCAATACAAAGTTTAAATTTTACATGGACAGCTAATAATAACAAAATCAGAATTGCCGTTTTTAAAATGATAATTCTGATTTTGTTATATGGATAATTTAAATGTTTAAGTTTCGTATTATTAAAAGAGCTTAAAATCCGGATGCTTGAAAAAGATAAACAAATATATGTGATTTTTACAAACAGTATGAAAGCGTAAAATATTATAACTTTTACAAACTTTTTTTCTGATTAAACAGCAAATATTACATCAGCCTTGAAAAATCTATTCAAGACCTGACTGAGATTTAGTGACGACTTTTCCTCCCTGAAACATAATGACCGCATTTGCATCGGCGTTTCCCTCACCTTCCCATTTATAGGACTCGGTAATAAGTTCATCGCCAAGACCCAGGTCGGTATTAGCAAGCTGCTCGCCTTCGCCGCCAATTATTTCACAGACCTCGTTATAAGTCATGCCTTCGTTTATAGAGTTGAATTCTTCCATGCTTATTTTTGAGTTGTTAGAAGAGCAAGATACCGAAAATGATAAAATTAAGATTAAAATTGCCAATAAAGTTATTGGTTTTTTCATTTTTGCCCTCCATAAATTAAATTTTATATCAATAATAACATTTATTTATTTTAATTTCAACATTATTTTATTTAAAATCAATAAAATAATACTTAAAATAAGATTATATTTGTTGATTTTAAGTTGTTGTATCTAAATTTTAAATGCTAAATAAGCAAAAAATAAATATATAAAGATAAATTATCGAAAAATGTATATGGCAGTATAAATATAAAATAGTCAAAGAAATTTTTAAATGATGAATTTTATGAAATTTTATCATTATACAATCGACAAATATATTTTTAATTCTGTACTGGCAAGACGCTTGACAAATATGATTATAGGACGTATACTAAAATAAGACTGAATAATTCGGTAGGTGAGGCTACCGCAGGGATACGGACTGCTGCCGCGAAGTAGTGGAGACACTATGAGAAGGCCAACAGTTTATGTCGAAATTAAGGCGTAGAACTAATGCAGTTTCATTGCCCTGTGATGCTAAAGCTTGGACGATGGCGCGCAGTTTTTGCCCCTTAGCGGGCATATTATTTGGCTGTGTATGAAGGAAAAAAATCCCTTGCTATTGTCAAAGCTTTGACAATAGCAAGGGATTTTTTGCTTTATTAAGCAGGAAGGGCCGCCGGCTATACTATAATTTAGAAATTCCCTGCGCCATTTTCCGGCATATGGGCATATTTTGCAAGCTGTCTTTTCTTTAGCGGATATTCCTGGCGTTTACCTTACACTGAATAATGCTGCAGATATCTACAGATTAGGCGTTTTTAACTCGGTAGTCAACTGCAATTGACGAACATGTTATTATTCATTCTCCAATATGTAAAAATTATCTTGTTTTAAGTGTCATATTGCTGTTTAACCAAAGCCGTTTTGCAGATATGTGCAGTTGCGTACAGGTACATATAATATTGCTGTCCTGAAAGCTGTGCTTTATAGAAAAATTGCTATCTTATGCGGACTTTTTATCATTTATTCAATCTATAAGCTTAGCGTATGTAAATATATTGACAGACTGCAATTATAAGCATAATATGTCAATGCTATTAAAGCTGAGAATAATGGCAGAACATGCAGCATTATTTAACCCGAAAATTATGAACAGTCTTATATAAAAAATTGGAGGTGACGACATGGGCGCAGCCCACAGTGATGATCCCGGCGGGCAAAAGCTTATATATCTAAATTTGGCGCTGTGTCGTCAATGCTTTAAGGATATTTAATGCTTTGCCATTGAGGGTCATGTCTTATCTAATTAATTTGGGAGGGATAAGTCAATGAACAAAAGAATGGGAAAAGCAAAAACAAAGTTTCTCGCCATTGCGAGGGAGTCTAAACGAAATCTTTTAAGAGCGTCCGGCTTAAATGAAACCGAGCTGCTTAAGCTGTACGACAACAGCCTTGACGGCTATAATGAAGAAATAGTAGAGGAAATGCGCGAGCAGTATGGCGAAAACAGGATGACGAAAATTAAGGGCGATAGCATATTAAAACAGCTTTTTGGCGCCTTTATAAATCCGTTTACAATAGTGCTGATAGTGCTGGCAGTTATATCATTTGTCACCGACTTTCTGCTGGCGGCTAATGGCGGTAAAGACCTTACCACTGTCATAATAGTAGCTATTATGGTGTTTATCAGCGGCATAATGCGCTTTATACAAGAGTCGCGATCCAATAAATCCGCAGAAAAGCTTAATGAGATGGTGGAAACTACCATACTTGTAAAGCGGTGCGGAGAATCCCCTAAAGAAATACCGATAGATGAGCTGGTAGTAGGCGACATCATATATCTTGCGGCAGGAGACATGGTACCAGCCGATGTGCGCATAATACGCGCAAAGGACTTATTTGTAAGTCAGTCGTCGCTGACAGGCGAAAGCGAGCCAGTGGAGAAATTTGCAGAGAACAGAAATGAAGAGCTGAAAAATCCGCTGGAATGCGTAAATTTGGCTTTTATGGGCAGCAATGTGGTCAGCGGCACGGCGGTTGCGGTAGTTGTAAATATAGGCGATTATACTATATTCGGCTCAATAGCCCGCGACATTACACAGAAAAAAGTAGTAACGAGCTTTGACAGGGGTGTAAACTCCGTGTCGTGGCTGCTTATAAGGCTTATGCTTATTATGGCGCCGATTGTCCTTTTTGTAAACGGATTTACAAAGGGAAACTGGACGGAAGCGGTGCTGTTTGCGCTTTCGGTGGCCATAGGCCTTACGCCGGAAATGCTGCCGATGATTATATCTACTAATCTTGCCAAAGGCGCCGTTGCCATGTCGAGAAAAAAGGTAATTGTGAAGGATCTTAACTCTATACAGAACTTTGGCTCTATGGATGTGCTCTGCACCGACAAGACAGGCACTCTCACACAGGACAGGGTAATACTTGAATATTCGCTCGATATTCACGGCAATGAGGACGAGCGGGTGCTGCGGCATGCATTTTTAAACAGTTACCACCAGACAGGACTGCGTAATCTTATGGATAACGCCATTATCCAGCATGCAAATGAAAAGGAAATGGTGCATCTGTGGCAGGATTATCACAAGGTCGACGAAATTCCGTTTGATTTTAACCGCCGCCGCATGAGCGTTGTTGTAGAGGACTCAAGCGGGAAGAGACAGCTTATCACTAAGGGTGCGATTGAAGAAATGCTTTCGGTCTGTTCATATGTTGAATATGAGGGAAATGTGGTGCCAATAACTGATGAGCTTAAGGAAAGCATAAGGACGACGGTAAACGAATACAACGACGACGGCATGAGAGTATTGGGCATAGCTCAGAAGACAAATCCCTCTCCGGTCGGTGCCTTTTCCGTTGCAGATGAGTCAGACATGGTGCTTATGGGCTATCTGGCATTTTTAGACCCGCCTAAAGAGAGCGCCGCAAAGGCTGTGGCCGCGCTTGTAGAGCACGGCGTCGCCGTAAAAATACTCACCGGCGACAATGACGCAGTTGCAAAATGCATATGCCGCCAGGTGGGAATAAAAATAGACAATGTAATGCTCGGTTCAGACATTGAGGACATGAGTAATGAGGAGCTGGCCTCTTGCGTCGAGCAAACAACAGTATTTGCCAAGCTTTCACCGCAGCAGAAGGCGAGAATAGTCGGCGTACTTCGCCGCAATGGGCACACTGTCGGCTTTATGGGTGATGGTATAAACGACGCTTCCGCCATGAAGGAAGCAGATGTCGGCATATCCGTCGATACGGCGGTGGACATTGCAAAGGAGTCTGCCAATATAATACTGCTGGAAAAGGACCTCATGGTGCTGGAAAACGGCGTAATAGAGGGACGCAGGACATATACCAATATTATAAAATACTTGAAGCTTACCGCCAGCTCAAACTTTGGAAACATATTCGCCGTGCTTGCTGCAAGCATATTCTTGCCGTTTTTGCCTATGCTTCCGCTGCAGCTGCTTGTGCTCAGCCTTATATACAATATAATCTGCATAGCCATGCCGTGGGACAATGTGGATGAGAGCTATCTCAAAAATCCGCGTGACTGGGACGCGTCGTCGATAAAAAGCTTTATGTTTAGAATAGGTCCGGCGAGCACAATATTCGATATAACGACATATGTTCTTCTATTTTTTGTGATATGTCCGCAGCTGTGCGGCGGACATTACGCTGCACTGGATGCCGCGGGTCAGCTTAAATTCGTTGCTTTGTTTCAGGCGGGCTGGTTTGTTGAGTCGCTCTGGACACAGACTATGGCGATACACATGGTACGTTCCCCGAAGCTGCCGTTTATACAGAGCCGTGCATCGTGGCAGGTCACTGTATTATCAGTGTTGGGTGTTATGGTGGGAACCATTGTGCCATATACTCCGCTTGGCACAGCGCTTGACATGATGCCGCTTCCGCTCGAATATTATCCTTTCCTCATTGCTACTATACTGCTTTATATGGCGATACTTACCATTGTGAAAAAGCTGTTTATACGTAAGTTCGGCGAACTGCTGTGAAAAGACAGAGAATGATATTGCAAGTGAATTTGCCAAGTAATGTTTTTGCGCAGACGGCATATCTTCAGTAAGATGCAGCAGTGAAGCTTCTACATGCGATTTTAAGTGATGAGTGTTGAAAAATCAGCCGGCGTCGTTATCTGGCAAAGAAAAGATTTATTCAAGAAATTGCCTGCTAAGCGGGTAGATAGATACAAATAAGTAGGATAATATTGCATGACGAGAAAATTTTGTGCATTTTTGTACTTTAAGATTGCAGACTTTAAAGCGTCAGTATTTTTATCTATCATTACGCCTTTAATGTTTTCAATACGCCTAAAAAAAAGCATTCTGATGTTTTCAGAATGCTTTTTTAGCTGCCTTTAGTCTTAACATTCATGGGTTGCAGCGGTAAATAGGAAAGCTTTGGCAGATATTATTTTGAAGAATTTATACAACTTAGGAAAAGTGCCCAACAAGCGTCGGCCATGCAAAGTAAATCTAAAATTTCTTTGAAAAATGCCGCACTTGCAGCAATAGACCGGGAAGCAAAAATAGTTTTACCAGTTTGCAGACAGCCTTGGAATAAAGAGATTGGATAAACACTTTTATTGGCAGCTGAAGATGTAGATTATCAGTCCGCCATTAAACCTTCTGGCACAAAAATAAAACAGATTATTATAGATACTGCAAACCACCACTCCAACTATTGGTTTTGACTTGGTGTGGGAGGTGTGTAATATGAAAGTATAATTCAACACCTCTTTAAGAAAGAGCATGTACTGTTCATAGATATCTGAAGTGATCATTAATTTCACCGGCGGTTCTGATTATAAACTTCAGGAAAAGTCGCAGTCTATATCGGCAATTCCAGAAAAGCTTCATCTAGAATGTATGCTATAAATTTATCTTTTACAGAGCAAAAGCGTATAATAAAATATTACTAAACAGTTAATGGTAGATGAATGTACAAGCTGCTGGTATATTATCTCAGCTTTCGGACGATGGAGAAAGCGGAATAAAAAACAGCCGCTACTAAAAGCGGCCACTTAAAATTTTGATATATTTTAAAATCTTTTGTGCTCTTATAGTATATAAGCAGATAAAATCAGATGATCCGTTTTAATGAGTATGGAGTAGACCCTGCTTATGCTATAAATTAGCAAATGCCGCCGATTTTGATCACTGCTTAATAAAAAGAGAAGCGGCTCACAAGCCAAAGCTTGAGCTTAAGCATAATCGAAGCAAAGTAAGTAGAGAAAAGCCAAATGAGCTTTGCATATTTAGAAGATATGGAAATATAATCTCATCGCATAACAAGCACCGAGCATATTTTTACAAGCATGCGTATTATATTTCAGTACCTATAAGACAGCCATCCTTAAGCCCGGTAATTTTTACATTGACCAGTTGGCCATGAATATCACGGTTTGATAAAAAGCGGACGTCTGCATAATTTGATGTAAATCCGGAGTAAATATACGCGCCTTTTACACTTTTTTGTAAACTATCATAAGCCGCGCCTGTAAAAAATTCAGAAAAATTATTTGATGTCTTTCTGTCTATCTGGCTTTCTGCAAGGACTTCATATGTACTTCCTATCATTTTAGAGAGAAAAGCATCTCTGCTCTCATTTGCTG
>CAJFJP010000069.1 GCA_904384255.1 Candidatus Timburyella stercoris | reverse complement strand
CAGAAAGGGCGTAGATTTGCTGGAAATACGTATGGTGTCACAGCAAAGCTGGGATACAAGCAGCATAACAAGTTCACAGTATATAAGGCTTGGTACAAAATACGGGAAGATATATTTAGCAAGAATTCTTGAAACAGAGAATAAATATTCGATAAGTGAGGAGCAGCTTGTAAACGGCTTTAAACTTAAATGAGGCAAAGGGGGAAATACAGATGAGAAGAGTACTCGTAGCAGAGGACGAAACAGTAATAAGAGAATTTATAGTTATAAACCTGAAGCGCGGCGGGTATGAGACGGTAGAAGCTGAAAACGGCGAAGAGGCCATGCGGATATTTAATGAGCAGAACGGCAACTTCAACATAGCAATACTCGACATAATGATGCCGGGGAGCATGGATGGCTTGGCAGTATGTAAGGAGATACGCAAGCGCAGCAATACAATAGGAATAATAATGCTCACAGCTCGGACACAGGAGATGGACAAGGTAAGCGGGCTAATGCTTGGTGCGGATGATTACATCACAAAGCCATTTTCGCCGTCGGAGCTTGTTGCGAGGGTTGATTCATTAAACCGCCGCGTAGAAATGCTGGAATCCGGCATGAGAGCGGTTCCAAATGACGAAGAAATAACATTGGGCGAGTTTACTCTTAATATACGCCGGCGTATGCTGCTTAAAAACGGCGTGCCAATAGAGCTTACACAGGTGGAATTTCAAATTATGGAATTTTTCTTCACACATCCCGGCGTAGCTTTGTCAAGAACGGATATATTAAACAGGGTATGGGGCGACGCGTTTTTTGGAGAAGAAAAAATAGTAGACGTAAATATACGAAGGCTGAGAATAAAAATAGAGGACGAACCGTCATCTCCGAAATATATAATAACAGTATGGGGAATAGGCTATAAATGGGCTGTTAACTGATATAGAAATGTAATGCGCATCCGGGGGATTGGCATGAGCTTTAAGGTAAAATTAAACGGAATAACAAGGCGCTGGCTTGTAAATGTACTTATAGTTGTACTGTCCATCGTTTTTATATTTGTATTATTGCTTTCTCTGCTGCTCAGCAATTATTACTACAATACAGTGGACAGATACATGAACGACACATTAGAGAATATATTGAGTAAATATAGCAGTTCGTCAACAGATGAATATACGGAAAACGCCTATAAGTTTGTAAGCGAATATACAGAGAAGTCGAAAATGGAAGTTCAGTTTATAAACACTGAAGGCAATATATTTGCAAGCACGTCAGGTTATATTGACGACAGTTCGGTAAAAAGTGAATATGAAAGTGCATCAAAGTCAGACACAGCCGTTAAGTATGTAGGCAAAAATTCGGCTGGTGAAAAGATAATGGCGTTTACTAATGTTTTCAAGACGCAGGGAGAAATAATAGGCGCTGTAAGGTGTGTGGCATCTCTTGAGCGCGTGGATCATCAAATTTTTATTGCTGTGATAGCAACTGTTGCCGTAGGCGCTATTTTTGTATTATTTACGGTATTTTTAGGATTTTATTTTGTAGGCACCATAGTAAAGCCGATAAAAGAGGTTGGACTTGTAGCGCGGAGAATTGCGCTGGGTGACTTTGATGCTAAAATAGAAGTGTCGCAGAACGATGAGATAGGCGAGCTGTGTGATACAATAAACTTCATGGCTGGAGAGCTTAAATCTACTGATAAAATAAAGAATGACTTTATATCATCGGTGTCACACGAGCTGCGCACGCCGCTTACGGCGATAAAGGGATGGAGCGAAACGATTAAAAGTGCAGCAGGCGAGGATAAAGAGCTGGTAGAAAAGGGCATGGATGTAATAATGTCCGAGACGGAGCGACTATCGGCGCTTGTAGAGGAAATGCTTGACTTATCACGGCTTCAGAGCGGGCAAATGTCTTTTAAAATGGAAAAAATAGACATATTGGCAGAGCTTGCTGAGGCGGTTATAATATATGAAGAGTCTGCGAAGAGCAGTGGAAAGCTGCTTACATATAATGAGCCAAGTGAGCTTCCGCTTGTAATGGGCGATGGCAACAGGTTAAAGCAGGTATTTATCAATATACTTGACAATGCGCTGAAATACACTGATCGCGGCGGGGAAGTAGAGGTTTCGGCGGAATACAGTGACGGCTATATAAAAATAGCATTTTCGGACAATGGTTGCGGAATTCCCGAAGCAGAACTCGACAAGGTAAAGGAGCGCTTTTATAAAGCGTCAAACAGTGTAAGAGGATCAGGTGTGGGCCTTGCAGTAGCTGATGAGATAATACGCAAGCACAACGGCTTGATGGCGATAGAAAGCGAAGAGGGCAAGGGTACGACGGTAACGATAATGCTTCCGGCAGAACCGGAAAAAGAAGAGACAGAAAGTCAAGGATAGGAGCATAGTATATGCAGAATGAAAGCAGTGCTTGCAGGCGTACATCTATAGGCGGGCAGGCGCTTATTGAAGGAATAATGATGAGGGGTCCGAAAAAGACGTCAGTATGCTGCCGCATGGCAGATGGCAGCATAACTACTGATATTATTGAGGACAAGCGAATAAAGGACAAGGTGAAAATACTTGGCTGGCCGTTAATACGCGGTATAGTAAATTTGGTAGAGTCGATGAAGCTTGGCTATAAGGCGCTTATGATATCTGCCGACAAATCTCTTGATGAAGAGACAGAAAAAGAGCAGGAAAAAAAGGACGGCAAAAAGGGCGGTGTACCTGCACCAGTTATGTCGGCGCTGATGGTAGTAGCGGCAATAATCGGCGTGGTTATTGCTATTGCACTATTTGCATATTTGCCCTCTCTTTTGTTCGACTTTATAAACAAGCAGACAAACTTTACAATAACCGGCTTTAAGACGATATTTGAGGGCGTGCTTAAAATAGGCATTTTTGTTGGATATATAGCTCTTATTGCCACAATGAAAGATATAAAGAGAATGTTTATGTATCACGGTGCCGAGCACAAGACTATTTTTTGTTATGAGCACGGCGAAGAGCTTACGGTGGAGAACGTACGAAAATACAAGCGATTTCATCCGCGGTGCGGCACGTCGTTTATGATACTTATGCTGCTGGTGGGAATAGTTGTGTCAAGCATTTTAGGCATAGCCTTTGACGAACTGCTCATGCCGAAAATGCGAATATTTTGGGTGATAATAAAAATCCTGCTTGTACCGGTGATATGCGGACTTGGCTATGAGCTTATAAAGGTCTGCGGAAAATATGATAACAAGCTTACCCGAATAATATCTGCACCGGGCATGTGGATGCAGCGTCTCACGACAAAGGAGCCGGACGACAGCATGATAGAGGTGGCAATTCAGGCACTTAAGGAAGTACTGCCAGGTGATGACAGCGATATAATAGATATTGCCGGCCACAAGGGGTTAAAGACAAATGACCTTGCATCAAATTCGTGATGTAGCGGAAACGCGGCTTAAAGCGGCTGGAATAGAGTCCTATAAACGTGAAACTCGACTTATAATAACAGAATATACCGGTTTAAGCGGCGCAGATATAATTTTAAAACCAGAGGAAGAGCTTGAAACGAATATAGAAGAAAAAATTATATCCGCAGTAAAGAGACGCACTGACGGCGAACCGCTGCAATACATACTTGGCTGGTGGGAATTTTACGGCTTGAGGATAGAAGTGTGTCCGGGCGTACTAATTCCGCGGCCAGAGACAGAGTTGCTTGCGGATATGGCAATAAAAAAAGCATCGCAGAGAGAGCAGGCAAAAATACTCGACCTTTGCTGTGGCAGCGGATGCATAGCGGCAGCAGTGGCAAAACATCTAAAATCGGCCAGTGTTTTTGCAGCGGATTTATATGATGTTCCGCTTAAAATGACAAAGTACAACGCCAAGATAAACGATGTAAAAGTAAATGTTGTCAGAGCCGATGCGCTGGGTATTCCGCCTGAAGAGTTGGGCACAGGCTTTGACATAATAGTATCAAACCCGCCGTATATTCCGTCACGAGATATTTTATCGCTTCAGCGAGAGGTCCAGCACGAACCGGAAAGCGCTTTAAACGGCGGTGAAGATGGACTGGACTTTTACCGCTCCATATGCAAAAATTACAGCCGACTTCTGCATCTGGGCGGAATTTTAGCGTTTGAGGTTGGAATAAATCAAGCTCACTCAGTAAGTGATATGCTAAAAATAAGCGGCTTTTCAGACATATCATGCATAGCAGATTATGCAGGCATCGACAGAGTCGTTTATGGTACACTAATGTCCGGTGAAGGTTGATAATAAGCGGTTTATATATTATAATGTTAGAGTAAAAACATCCTGTTTTACAGGGGAAAAGAGGGAAATATGTCTGATAAAACAAAGGCGCTGGAGACGGCGCTTGCACACATAGAAAAACAGTTTGGCAAGGGTGCGGTAATGAAGCTCGGCCAGAACGCGAGCATGAATGTTGAGAGCATATCCACCGGTTCAATAGCGCTGGACATGGCGCTGGGCATAGGCGGCGTCCCACGCGGCAGGATAGTAGAGATATATGGACCTGAATCATCAGGTAAAACGACAGTAGCGCTGCACATAGTTGCACAGGCGCAGAAAAACGGCGGTGAGGCAGCATTTATAGACGTTGAGCATGCGCTCGACCCTGTGTACGCCTCGGCGCTGGGCGTTGATATAGATTCTCTGCTGGTATCGCAGCCCGATACTGGTGAGCAGGCGTTGGAGATAGCTGAAGCGCTTGTACGGTCAAATGCAATAGACGTGGTAGTAGTCGACTCGGTGGCGGCGCTGGTGCCAAGGGCTGAAATAGAGGGCGAAATGGGCGATACTCATGTCGGACTTCAGGCAAGGCTTATGTCGCAGGCGCTGCGCAAGCTGGCTGGTGCAATATCAAAGTCAAACTGCGTGGCCATATTCATAAACCAGTTAAGAGAAAAAGTTGGCGTAACATATGGTAATCCGGAAGTAACGCCGGGCGGTCGTGCGTTAAAGTTTTACTCGTCTGTACGAATAGACATACGCCGTGCTGATACACTGAAAAGCGGCGGAGAGATGATAGGTTCCCGTACACGCGCTAAGGTGGTAAAAAATAAAGTAGCGCCGCCATTTAAAATGGCAGAGTTTGATATAATGTACGGCGAGGGAATATCGAAAGAGGGCGAGCTTGTTGATTTGGGCGTAGCGACTGATGTTGTGCAGAAAAGCGGCGCATGGTTCTCTTACGGCGACATACGTCTGGGGCAGGGCCGAGACAATGCTAAAAATTATTTTAAAGACAATCCTGAGGTTGCAGCGGAGGTAAACGAAAAAATCCGTGCCAAATTAGCTGAGGCATCGGCAAAGGCACAGCACAAGGCTGGCGGTACGAAGGCTGAGCCAACTGTTTCTGAGGTGGAAGAGACATCGGAGGCGAAAGATGTCAAGAGCGGAGCTAAGCCGAAAATTAATATAGACATAGCGGTAGACGACTGATGCCGGAATACATAACAGTAATAGCTGCGAAAAAGGTTAAAGGCGGAGTAATCTCTCTTAAAACCGATATAGACGAATATTTGTATGACGAGCTGAAGACCTTGCTGCCGCATGCAGATGACCGCCGTATCGGCAGTGAAGACGAATATCGGCGGATCTATTTAAGTCCCGCAGTAGCGGAAAAATACCAGTTAAGGCCGGGTGTACGAATTGAGTATGCTGAGCTGATTGAAATAATAGAAGCATCTAATTTTGCAAGAGCAAAGAGCAAGGCGTTGTCTCTGTTGACAGGACGGGACTATTCCACCGGCGGTCTTATAAAGAAGCTGAGCGAAACCTATCCGAAAGCGGCGGCAGAAGCTGCATGCAGCGAAATGGTTAGGCTTGGCTTTATAAAGGAAGAGGACTATGGCCGCAGGCTGGCTGAGGAGTATATATGCCGCCGCGGCATGTCAAAAAGGCAGGCTGTAATGAAGCTTAGGGATAAAGGCTTTGACGCCGGTCTGGCCGAAAGCTTAGCGGACAGCGTGGAGTATAATCCTACAGAGAGCATAAATAAAATTCTAAGCTCAAAATACGGTGAGCTGCCGACGGACGCTGCCGGACGGCGCAAAATGTATGATATGCTTTACCGCAAGGGCTTTTCGTCAGCGGAGATATCTGCTGCGATAGATGAATTTTTATATGATGAATAAAACGACAAATTTTTGATATATGAGGATGGTATAATGGCATATACAGTGTCTTTAGCGTCGCTGGGCTGTTCAAAAAACCAGATAGACGCGGAGATTATGCTGGCAAAGTTGGCACTGGCCGGCTTTGAATATACGGCGGAAGAAGACGAAGCCGACATAGTAATAGTAAACACCTGTGCGTTTATAGAAGACGCCAAGACGGAATCTATTGATGTTATATTAGACATAGCGCGTCTAAAGCAGGAGGGAAAACTCAAGCTGCTGGTTGTGACCGGCTGTATGGCGGAAAGATACCGCGAGCAGATTTTAAATGAAATGCCGGAGGTAGACGTTGTAGTCGGAATAGGCTCAAACGCCGATATAGTGAAAATAATAACAAAGGCGCTTGAAGATGGCAAGCGTGTATGCAAATATGATGATAAGCAGCTGCTTCCGCTTAGCGGTCCGAGATTTATAGCGACGCCGCACTATATGGCATATATAAAGATAGCGGAGGGCTGCGACAACAGGTGTACATACTGCGCTATACCGGGTATACGCGGAAGATACCGCAGCCGCACTATGGACGACATAGTGGGCGAAGCGGAGATGCTTGCCCGCCGCGGCGTAAAAGAGCTGATACTCATAGCGCAGGACACTACGCGCTGGGGCGAGGACATAGGCAATGAGCGTCTCACTGACTTGTTGGAGCGGCTGTGCAAAATTGAGGGAATAAAATGGCTGCGCATATTGTATGCATATCCGGAAAGAGTAGACGATAGGCTAATATCAGTAATAAGGGACAACCCAAAGATAGTAAAATATATTGATATCCCTCTTCAGCATAGTGAGGATAAAATACTTCGTCGCATGAACCGGCGCATAACAAAGGACGGTATAATATCGCTTGTGCACAAGCTGCGCCAAGAAATACCTGAAATAGTGCTGCGTACAACGATTTTAACAGGTTTTCCGGGCGAAACAGAAGAAGATTTTGAAAATCTTTTAAGCTTTGTGAAAGAAATGCGTTTTGAAAAATTAGGATGCTTTGCCTATTCGCAGGAGGAAGGCACACCGGCAGCGGAGTTTGACAATCAGATAGATGAAGATACAAAAAAATGCCGACAGGAGCGAGTAATGCAGCTTCAGCAGGAAATATCCGATGAGATAAACGAGGCTTTAATCGGCCAGACGCGAGAGGTACTCGCAGAGGGCTACGACGTATACATAAGGATGTGGTACGGACGCAGTGCGGCGGAGGCTCCTGAAGTAGACGGTAAAATATTTTTTACAAGCGATAAAGAGATTGAGCCTGGTGAGTTTATAAAGGTAAAGCTTATAGACATTGCCGACGGCGAGCTTGTGGGAGAAGCATTATAAGGTAAAATAAGTTATGCGGCAAAATAAGATAGATAGGACGGTAAGCTATGAATACACCAAACAAGCTGACCATAATAAGGATAATACTGACGCCTATATTTTTGGCATTGTTAATAATAGATTTTCCGCATCATATGCTGATAGCGGCGGCAGTGTTTATAATTGCCAGCATAACTGATTATTTTGACGGCAATATAGCACGCAAGCGGGGCATAGAGACGGATTTTGGTAAATTTTTAGATCCGATAGCCGACAAGATGCTGACAACGGTGGCCTTTTTGGGATTTATATACATGGGTTATGGCTATGGAATAATATGGGTAACAGCTATTGTTCTGTTCAGAGAATTTGCAATAATGTCGGTACGCCTTGTGGCGGCCAGCTCTGGAAAGGTGATAGCGGCGAACATATGGGGCAAATTTAAAACCGTCAGCCAAATGGTATCGATTATAACGGTAATGCTTATGGAATATCTTATATCTTTGGGCTTTTTAGGAGATACAGGTATATTTGCTATACGCGTAGGATATTCTGTACTGCTTTGGATATCGGCTTTGCTTACTGTGATATCAGGGATTACATATATATATCAGAACAGAGAGTGCGTTAATTTTAATAAATAAGTGCGAGATAGCATGGACTAATTTTAACATTCCGTTATGGCACGATATATAAATAGCTATACAGCAGTGTATGGCAAATATATCGGTCGCTTGAAGCTGTGGTTGAGCTTTAATTATGAAAATTACATCTAACATGATTATATAGAAGGTTTTAATTTGTTTGTCGGCAATTATTGTAAGTATGCAATTTGTTGTGAACGGTAAAGGCAATATAGTCATAAATAATTAAACTATGCTTGGACAAAATAATAAAATTATGTGTTGCCAATTAGTATGAAAGAGTATATAATGTATTAAAAAATAAAGGCGTTAACGGGGAATAGTAAGCTTTAATATTCAGCATAACAGAGAAAGTCTGCCACTGGGCTGAAAGCGGACAATATGCTAAATAAGCTGAATGCACCTCTCAGCCTGCCGTGCGAAATATTAGTAGTGCGGTACGTTTCCCGCGTTAAGGGGTTAAGAGTATAAATCGGAGTGGAACCGCGGTTTAAATTTATCGCCTCCTGTCATTATGGCAGGGGGCGTTTGTTATATACTAACGCTCATAATTCTGATTAAAATGTATGAAAAATTTATAGCGCCGAGCAAATACAGCCGATGATAACAGATAAACAGAGGATATCCGGCAAATAGTTAAATATCTACAGCAGCAATCTTGCGCGACTTTTGCAGCAAAGCATCGGCGCTTAAATAGTTAGAGGGAGGGATAGTTATGTTTAAAAGGTTAAAAGAGGACATCGCCGCGGTAAAGGAAAAAGACCCGGCAGCACGTTCATCATTAGAAATATATTTTTTATATCCAGGCTTTAAAGCGGTGCGTCGACACAGGCGCGCACACTGGTTTTATAACAGGGGCTTATTTTTCATAGCAAGATGGATATCACAGCGCACTGTACGTAAGACGGGAATAGAAATACATCCGGCAGCAAAGATTGGGCGGCGTGTGTTTATAGACCACGGCACCGGCGTGGTAATAGGAGCGACGGCAGAGGTTGGGGATGACACAGTAATATATCAGGGGGTAACATTAGGCGGCACCGGAAAAGAAACCGGAAAGCGTCATCCAACAATAGGCAAAAACGTAATGATAGGCGCCGGAGCCAAGGTATTAGGTCCTATAACAGTAGGTGATAATTCAAGAATAGCTGCTGGCTCAGTTGTGCTGCACGATGTGCCGGAAAACTCAACGGCGGTAGGCACTCCGGCGAGGGTCGTCCGCCGAAACGGAGTAAAGGTAAGCCCGCTTGACCAAATTCATATTCCAGACCCTGTTGAGCAGGAAATAATAAATATAAGCAAAAAGATTTGTAAGATAGAGATGTATATCGACGCAAATATTAAAGAGCATGACAATATAAACCACCGGCCTGATAATGGCAAGTGATATAGTTTGACTGCGGTATGCTTTTAGTTTGGATTTATAACATACACGTGTACATTTTTATTTTTTCCGCATTTCTGAACAGTTGCCGCAGCGGACCTGTTAAATAAAATAAAACCAAGGAGTGTGACAGTCATGCCGGACATAGCGATAATATATGCATCGGTGCATCATGGAAATACCAGAAAGCTTCTCGAAGGCGCTGTGACGGAAAGCGGCATTGATTTAATAAACGCAGATAAAGCGGGAAATACTGATTTTTCAAAATATAAAGCTGTAGGCTTTGCATCTGGCATATATATGTCAAACTTTCATAAATCCCTGCAAAAATTTTTAAATGACAGCCCTCATCTGCCGCAAAAGACATTTATAATATATACGAGCGGCAGCGGCAGCAAAAAGTATGCCGATGC
>CAJFJP010000068.1 GCA_904384255.1 Candidatus Timburyella stercoris | reverse complement strand
AAGCCGCATAAATGCCGGCAATTTCTGCTGACATTATTATAGATGTACGCCTCAAGGAAGGCGATTTTGTCATAAATTTATATAATAACGCAAAATGCACTGATATTATAAAGCTGCGCCTCAAAGCCAGCTATCACAAATTTCATGCTGCAAGCTTATCTGCCAGGCAATGTCAGCAGCAAAAAACAAATTTATGTAGTTTTATCTTGTATTAAGATCTAAAAGCACATCGGCAAACATCGTATTTAAATTATCTAATATTTCTTTCCTGTCCTTTATAATAAGTGGCAGCTGTTCTTCTTTTATCTGTATTCTCGCCGCTCCATTATATACCCTGACTCTAAAATCTGAAAAGCCCAGCTTAAAAAGCAGACCTTCGGCTTTCTCCACCTTTTTAAGCATGTCTGACGTTATTTTTTCGCCCTGATTTATTCGTGTGGCAAGACAGGAATAAGACGGCATGTTCCATGTGACCAGCCCCGCTTCTTTTGAAAGGCGGCGTATCTCCGCCTTTGAAAGTCCGCACTCTTTTAGGGGAGAAATTACTCCCAACTCTTTGGCCGCCGCCATGCCCGGGCGTTCTGATGCGTCATCGTCGGCATTCGTTCCGTCAATAATTAGATTATAGCCTTCCTTCTCAGCAGCTTCCTTAACGGCGCCGAGCATAGCTAGTTTGCAGAAATAACATCGCATGCTTGTATTGCCGCATATGTTGGCCGTATTTAATATGTCAAGCTCAATAATTTCAACTTCTGTTCCAAGCATTTTTCCAATACCAACAGCGTCTTTCACAGCAAATGCCGGCACAAACGCTGTTTTTACCATAAAAGGCTTTATATCCGCTTTATTCTTTATCGCTTCATACAGCAGATATACTGAATCAACGCCGCCGGAAAATGCAAGCGCAACTTTTCTGTGTAAAGTAAAAAAGTCTTCCATTGTCATTCAGCTGCACCTCCATTTTACTGCCGGGCAGCAGCAAAAACCGCCAAAAAATTATTTAAGACATTATAGTAAATATTTTATACACAAGTATAACATATCCAGCTTCAAAAGAAAATGCAAATTGGAGACATATATACTTTACCATAAACAGTAAAGCATATAAATCAAGCATAAATAAGATGTTCTTCAGTCTTTTAATTTTTGCCGGCAAAACTGCGCATCACTGTTTTGACAACAAAATCTTTAGCAACAGAACAATAATATATATAGAATTGAACTTAGTCGTGTTTAATTTATTTTAATAAATAAGTTGATTAAAAATTTCCATTATCTTCCGACCGAATTAAAGAATAATGATTTTAGGCTTACTAATAATAATCCTACTTACTTATTGGGAGATGTTAAAATGAAATATAGCAATTTAAACGCTCTTATAAACGGCAGTAAAAGCAGCAGAGACTTTTTTCTTTCGCTGCCTGTAAGCATGCAGATGAAGCTGCACGAGCATAGTCCGTATATACATTCTGCCGCAGAGCTGCATAACACTGTGTATATAATACAAAACGCCCGGCGTCTATCAGATGTTTCAGGCTTTGACATAAGTGCCAAAATGTAACTTTTATTCTCTTTAATAAATAGTTCTTAATATTAATGCTTGTAATTTATACATCACATAGGTATTATGCCATAAATTTTTTGCATTTTTATACCCCTTTTCTTCCAGACTGCCGCCTCTTTCTTACTTTCTTTCAATCTCATCGCTTCACTATTTTTCTGTAGCAGACATTTCTATCTTTAATTAATTTAAACTAAAAATTTTTCATTATTTCTATACTCATTTTGCCTCCACTATTGTTATGCTGTCGGACTGACGATGCAAAAAAGTGCCGCAGCAGCTCTTGCTACGGCACTTCTTATTTCCATGTTTATATTAAGAATTGAAAACATATGGCATGTAAATGTCAATGAATTGCATTTTACTAACATATTATTAATTCGTGCTTTTATAAAAAAGCTTATTAATAATGATAAAAACACAGTAAAATTCCATTTATACATATAAGTAATCAGCCATCTGTATACAAGCAATAAGTATTTTCAAAAAGCCGTTATTGCACGACAAATACTCTTCAAACTACTAATTTTGCCGCACGTTTTAATTTTTGCTCTATTTCTTTTCACTATTTGAAATACTACAATACATTACCCTTTTAGAATGTTAAATCTGGATTATGGTATATACAGCAATGACTATTACTATAATTCCTATTACAACCCTGGATATTATGAACGGCGCAATAGCCTTCGTCAGCTTCATGCTCTGATTTTTATACTTGCAAAGCAAGGCAAATACCATATAACCTATTACTCCAATAAGGCTTAATATGCTCCAATAGTAATTTCGAGTAATATATGCTACTAAAGTAAAAGCAACTGTCGCAAGCAGACACACCACCGACGCCCAATAAAATTTACGCGCTGTTCTTTTATCAATCAGCACCTTATTTTTAATGTCCTCATCGGATATTAACTCGTCAATGCTGATAGAAAATAAATCCGCAAGATATTTTAAGCTTTCTACGCTTGGAAAGCCACGGTTTGTTTCCCACTTTGAAATCGCTGTTCTGCTGACAAATATTTTTTCAGCAAGTTCATCTTGCGTCAAATTATTGCTTACTCTAAGATTTTTTAATTTTTCGCCAAAGTTCATAGACCAAATCTCCTCTCTTTTCTGCGACACAATTATATCCTGCAGAAGGGAGAAAGTCACGACACTTTCCGTAACATCCGCTTATAAAGCGCCTTTAGGAGTATCTTTTTGTATCTTTCTTTAGCTCTGCAAAAGCGCCATTTTATAAAATTAATTTACATAATGTCTTAATGTTGGTTAACGCTCTTACATTATTTATATGTTCAGAAAATATATGCGATAATAGTTAGCAGCTTAATCGAGCAGCGCCCTTATGTCCGGAAATATTTCAAGACTGCGCTTTAAAATGCCCTGCATATATGCTATTGCCACACCATAATTTGTAAACGGCACGCCGGCTGATATTGCCGATTTCATTCTGTACTGCACCTCGCGTTCGTTTAACATGCAGCCGCCGCAGTGAATGATGAGATCTATTCCGTCAAGGTTATCTGGAAAATCTCTGCCTGAGGTGAATTTAAGATTAAGCTCGGCGTTAGTGTAGTGCTTAAGCCAGCTCGGTATTTTAACAGTGCCTATATCGTTGCACTGGCGATGATGAGTACAGCCCTCGCAAATAAGCACAGTATCTCCGTCCTTTAATCTTTCAACGGCAGCGATGCCGCTTACCGCTGTCTCTAAATAGCCCTTATATCTCGCCATTAGTATTGAAAAGGATGTAAGCGGTATATCTATCGGAGTATCAGCCTCCGCTTTATTAAAGACTTGGCTGTCGGTCACCACCATTGCCGGCCTTGATTTAAGATTGGCAATAGCTCTGCTTATTTCATCCTCTTTTACGGCTAATGCGGCAGCACCGGCGTCGAGTATGTCTCTTATCACCTGCTGCTGCGGTAAAATAATTCTGCCCTTTGGCGCCGCTTCATCTATCGGTATTACTAAAATTACCGTGTCGCCTTTATGCAGCAAATCGCCTATTATTTTTCTGTCCTGTCCAGCGCCGCGTATGGCAGCCGCTATTTTTCCTTTAAGGCTGTCTATATTTTCTCCTGTCACGGCGCTCACGCTTATTCCGTCGGCATATCTATTTTTTGATATATCAGATTTATTATACACTGTCAGATATGGAATTGCATGCTGCTTAAAAAGACTCTCAAGCTCCGCATCGATAGCGGACTTCCCTTCACTGCCATCAACAACAAGCACGGCAAAATCACATCTGATCAATGCCTGCGTTGCCTTTTTAACCCTCTTTTCGCCCAACTTGCCGCTGTCGTCATAGCCTGGGGTGTCCACAATAACTACCGGGCCGGCGGGCTGCAGCTCCATAGCTTTATATACGGTGTCGGTAGTGGTGCCTTTTATATCTGATACAATAGAAAGCTCCTGTCCTGTAACGGCATTAACAATACTGGATTTTCCGGCATTTCTGCGTCCGAAAAAGCCTATATGCACGCGCTCTGACGATGGAGTGTCGTTAAGTCCCATATGTTTCTCCCTCTTTTGGTTTGTATATTTTAGTCTGCCGCTAAGCCAGCAGTCTGCATAAACGCTTATATAATATCACGCCGGCATAGCATAAATGACGCAACTAAATTTACTTTCCTGCATCACTGATATATAGTCCTAATAGAATTGTAATATTTTTAAAGCGTTGTTTGCCACTTATTCGGCCCTGTCCTAAGCTAAAGCTTTATAGACGTTCTCTGCCAATATTAGTTATAATTTCGCAGCCCAAAATTAAACAGTTTTACAAAGCATGTCGGTTTTACAGTCTGCATAGATGTCGCCGGTGCTGCAAATATTATAAGCAGCGAGCCGATCTATATGCGCCGGCCGCAGACAGCAATATTTTTTGCACGCTGAACGTCGCTTCATACATCGCAGATTTAAGCTGCGCAGCATTATGTAGCCTAAAATCTGCTTTTAACATCAGCGCGCCATTTTGCTCAGCGCGATATTATCGCTTATGCTAAAATGTGCAGACTAATCTTCTCACTGCTTCTATCTTACAGTAGCCGACAGACATGCGCAAACATCTCTTGCATAGTGCCAAGCGTTTAAGCTGTTTGCTTTCAAGCTCAAGCAGACTTATCAAAATCTAAAATCTCTTGCGCCATGCTCGATTTTTTCAATATAATCGCTGCAAACCATCCTTGCCTTTTCGTTAGGAATATTTTGGAGTTCATCTGAAATCAGTCTTTCGCCAATTTCTCTTGTTTTATCCGATGCATAGTCTGTCAGATATTCCTTAAGGGTAATAAGCGCATTCGGATGGCAGCAATTTTGAATTTGTCCGGATTTACATAAGCTCATAAATCTGTCGCCAGTGCGCCCCTCACGGTAACAGGCGGTGCAGAAAGATGGAATATATCCCATCTCCATCAGCCAGCGTACCACCTCGTCTAGTGTACGGTTGTCGCTTACATCAAATTGTGCTGAATTTTCCTCTTCCGGCTCCGGCTCGCAGTATCCGCCGACACTGGTTTTCGACGCTCCGCTTATCTGCGATACACCCAGGCGTATTACCTTTTCCCTCACAGCTTTGCTTTCACGTGTAGATATTATCATGCCGGTATATGGTACCGCTACCCTTATACAGGCGCATATTTTTGCAAATATATCGTCCGATATGCCATTGTCAAATTCATCAGGGTCAATATCGTCCGCACGCTTTACGCGTGGCACGCTTATGGTATGCGGGCCTACGCCGTGCACCGCCTCCAAGTGCTCGGCGTGCATAAGCAGCCCTGCAAATTCATATCTGTAAAGCTCCAGTCCAAATAATACGCCAAGTCCTACGTCGTCTATGCCGCCCTCCATAGCTCTGTCCATCGCTTCTGTATGATAGGCATAATTGTGTTTTGGCCCAGTTGGGTGCAAACGCTCGTAGCTTTGCTTATGATATGTTTCCTGAAACAGTATATATGTACCTATGCCGGCGTCCTTTAGCTTCCGGTAATTTTCCACCGTGGTTGCCGCTATATTGACATTAACGCGGCGAATAGCACCGTTTTTATGCTTTATGCTGTATATCGTGTTTATGCACTCAAGTATATATTCTATAGGATTGTTTATCGGGTCCTCGCCTGCCTCAATGGCCAAACGCTTATGACCCATATCCTGAAGCGCCGTTACTTCCTTTACTATTTCCTCCTGCGTGAGCTTTTTGCGGGCAATGTGCTTATTCTTAAGATGATACGGGCAGTACAGGCATCCGTTTACACAGTAGTTTGAGAGATAAAGCGGGGCGAACATGACAATCCTGTTGCCGTAAAAGTCCTTCTTTATCTGTTCGGCCAGCTTATAGATTTCATTAATCCTGCTTTCATCCTCGCAGGCCAGCAACACCGATGCCTCTCTGTGCGTCAGTCCCTTTCGCAGTCTTGCCTTCGCTATTATGGAGTCGACAAAATCTAAATCGTCTTTTTTTTCATCGGCAAAGCTTAATGTGTCCATTATCTCGTCATGAGATATAAACTCCTCAGCCTTTAGTGATTTTGGGTTATACAAATCAAATCTTCCTTTCTTTTGGGTCAGCATACTTTCCCGTCAGCAAATTTTTATATCAACACGGCAAAAGCCGGTATTTATTAAAAAAGTCGGCCGTTCTGCTCTGACAACTGATTTATAGCCGCTTTCGCTTATTCGTCCTTTATGCTGCATCGATTAATGTAATTTTATAATACCATACCCGTTTCTCCGCATTATACTCACTTCTTGCTTCGTCAGCAAAGCGACGGCTTTCTCATCTCAATTTTTGTAAATATATTTCAGATAAGTCCAGCTATTTATGTTTATGGCCGTGGCCGTACACAAGCGCAGCCCGCAAAGATATGGAAAGCATATGGATGGACGCAGCACAAATAGAGCTTTAAATCCATTTTTCCGTATCGCTTAGCGTGACGAATGTAAAATTTTCTGTGCCGCACTTTGCAGCCCGCAAACGTATGATAACCACTTAAACACGGCTATCCATATATTAGTTGTTTCCCGCTTACTTTCTTCATTATCCTAAGTTAAAACTTTTGCATGGTATCTTCACCGGCCCAGCCGATACGTTTACTAAGAAGCTTTAAAATAAGTTCAGTTCCCGTGCTGATTATTAAGCCGCGGACTGTCGCCGCGAGCCGTTACGGTGTAAAATCCGTATGGCTTAAGGCTGTCGTCAAGCTGAGCGCGGCATTCCGCCGCCTCAGCGCCGGAATATATTTTATTATCATATAAAGTATAAAGTGCACGGACATTTTGAGGGGAAAGATTGGGCATTACAACATTTGCACCGTGAAGTATTCCGTTAATCCGGCCGTCTTTGTCAGCGGTGCCCAGCGCCGTAGTGGCAGGAAGTAACACCTCAGGCAAAAGCAGTCTTATAATTGAGAGTAAAAACACCGTTTTATCTGCGCTGCCTGCTTGCATTTTCCCAAACGGTGTATCTCTGTGCGGTATAAACGGGCCTATTCCAACCATGTCCGGCTGCAAGCTCTTTATAAAGCGCAAATCATTTACAATATCTTCGTCTGTTTGATAAGGCGAGCCAACCATAAATCCGCATCCGATCTGATATCCTATCTGCTTAAGATTTTGCAGGCACTCTATGCGTCTTTCAAAAGACATATCATCTGGGTGCAGCCGCTTATAATGGTCGGCATTGGCTGTTTCATGACGCAGCAGATATCTGTCGGCGCCGGCCTCATAAAGCCTTTTATAGCTGTTAAAGCCGCGCTCACCTACCGAAAGTGTAACGGCGCAGTCAGGGTAGTTTTCTTTTATAGCCGATACTATGTCACACAGCCTGTCGTCGTTAAAATATGCGTCTTCGCCGCCTTGGAGCACAAAGGTGCGAAAGCCCGCCGAATATCCCGACATACAGCAGGAAAGTATCTGCTCCTTGCTGAGGCGGTAACGTACCGCCTTATTATTGCCACAGCGTATTCCACAGTAATAGCAGTTGTTTTTGCATATATTTGTAAATTCAATAAGTCCCCGAATATACACTGCCCTGCCAAAAATTCTGTCAGTCTCATCCCGCGCGGCCGTCTTAAGCTGTAAGTCTGATTTAACGCTTCGGTTTTTAAGCAGATAAAGCAGGTTATCATCTTCAAGATTATGCTCTGCGGCAAGCCGGCTTATAAGTTCATCTTTATTCATCATATTCTGCTGTCGGCATATACCGTTTTTGAAAATACTCCGTCCAGCCTGCCGATTTTACCTGAAAGAGCCGACGTTTTTTCCTGTGGGGCATCTACGGCAACACTTATTATATTCACATCTTTTTTATGGTACGGCAGCCCCATGCGTCCTATTATATACTCGCGGTAATCATGCAGCAGAGCGTTAAGGCTGTCTACCGAATCGGCATTAGTTACTATAATGCTTATCAGCGCTATCCTTGTATCCATAAGTTGGCCTCCTAAAATATTTTTATCGGATATTGGCTAATTTTTATAAAGCATATATAAATTCTTCCAAAATAAGTTTGGCCGGTAAAATCATACATAATTTTACATATAATTCCCCAGGCCCGATGCAATCGCCGTCTCTATCTCCTGCTCTGAACCGGCAGATTTTTACACATGTTTGATAATTTCGCGGCCTTTTCGCTAACCCACTTTATAAATGCTTCCTGCTTTAAAATATGTCAGCGAAGCGTCTTAACCATTATTTTTGCCGGTGCCGATCGCTTCGAGTCTCTAAAACGCACGCGGGGCGTTTACTCTAAAAGCTTTTTCATCGCACGGCACAATATTCGGGCTTTGCTAAAAATAAATGGCAAAATAAAAAATCCGCGCCAAAAGGTGCGGATTAAAAATAGCAAAATCTTTTATATACCGCAGCTTTCGCTTCAAAAACATTTCAGCGTCAGGAGCATATTCAATTACAATATAATTTTACCACCATCTTCGCCATAATTCAACAATCATATTTTTACAATATATTAATCACAAAAAGCACGCACCATTTTTTATTACGCCCCAAAAAAGCAAGCTATAAAAAACAATAAACAAGCTCTTTTATCATTATCACTCCTAATAATGTAAAAATAAGGAGCAAAACAGCACATATAACATAAAGAAATATGCGTGACGATTTTTTCCTTTCTAAAAGATAAGTACGCCGAATACAGCAGATAGAACTATAAATTAACTTTGATGAAAGTAAAAGCATCATTAAAATAATAAATAATTTTTCGTTTAATGTATCCGCGTACACGTACCATTTAAACCTTGAATCGGATTCAAAAATCAGCGGTTCAACCGAAAAGCCAGGAACGCAGAAAATGAACACAGGGACAGACAAAACTGCAGCCAAGTCCAATATATAAAATATAATCCCTGCCATACACATTTTGTTTAAGTCTTTTTTTGGACGTTTTTTTCTCTCAAATGTATAAGTTTTAGGCAGCAGAATTTTGCTTAGGAGTTTATTTTTTACTAATAAATATCTTTTTTGGCACCGGCCGTCATATCCGGCGATAAGCAGCCTGGTCGGCAGCAGGGCAATAAGCAACTGAAAAAAGGCATCTAACACAATATCACCTAATTAGATTATAACACTCACGTTTTAATAAAGCAATAAACCGTGTACTTATCGCTTATGCTGAGCCCTGAACCATGCAGCAGCAGAATTTCATGCTAAAATTAGCACCTTTTAACCTGAATGTAGAATAATATATTTGTTTATTAATGCACCGTAACTATGTAAAAGAAACGGTAGGTCATACCACAAATGCATAAATCAAAAGCAATTTAAGGTAAAAATATGCAATATATGCGCAGCTTAAATGCAGGGTTAAAAGTAAGTCTCCGATTTTGCTAAAGCATTATTTATCAGCAAATTTTTTAAAATCCGATATGACTTTTTTAATGTATAATCAATTTTTGAATTGCAGAACAGGCATTTGCCGCGTGACGCGAATCTGCTTTCCACGCTCTCTTCAAACGACCTTTGTCCGTCCATTCAGATTTTCTGAAAGAGAGGGGGTGCTATATAGCTTCGATGTTTCTTACCCCCGCCTTCATTGCCGTCTCCTTTTCACTTTCCTTTTTCGCCCGACTCTTGTTTATTTTCTATATATAACACTGAAGTTGTTGGAAAACACGCGCTGCAGAAGGCTCTATACAAATCATGTGAAAGATCTCCTCAATATTTTTAGTTAGGTTGACAGATCTCAGCTTCAATTTATCATAGAGTTTTCTTTTTGTCCATAGCTGAAACTTTGGCAAAGCCAGTAGTTGTCTTTTACACAAAACAAAAACCCTGCCGGCATTTTTGCGGCAGGGTTTTCGGCTGGAGGCGCCACCCAGATTTGAACTGGGGAATAAAGGTTTTGCAGACCTCTGCCTTACCTCTTGGCTATGGCGCC
>CAJFJP010000067.1 GCA_904384255.1 Candidatus Timburyella stercoris | reverse complement strand
TATATGACGCATGGGGCAAGGTATATTCTGTTACCGGTTCAATGGCTGATACTTTAGGACAAATAAATCCCATAAGATACAGAAGCTACTACTATGATATTGAAACTGGTTTCTATTATCTGAATAGCAGATACTATGATCCTGATGTTAAGAGGTTTATTAACGCGGATGGAAGTGTTGCTGGTATTAGAAATAAGCAAGAATAAATTTATATTTAAAGAAAGGCATAATAAAGCAGACAACAATTAATTTTAATTTGCCGTCACACTGCTATCATAAAGAAAAACACCGCCTGTGGGCGGTGTTTTTCGTCGATTTTCAGTCACTTTCTGCGATGAAAGTTCAGTCATAATAAGAATACAGTTTCAGCGCTTATTTTGACTCAGCGCTCCAAAGTCCGTGCAGCGTACAGTGCTCATATACTGTAAACGGCTCGTCGGATACAACATTAAATACTGCCTCTGGCTTGTCTGATGGAGTAAGATATTTTATCTGGACGTCGCTTCCCTGCTCTAATATAATCCATTCAATATAATGCTCATCCGTCATAGGATGCGTTACCTCGCCCACTGATACCATTATCTTATTGCCATCCTTTTTTACAAATGGCACATGCTTCTCTGTCGCCGCATCTACAGTATTTGCCTTAAGCTCCGCCATCTTCTCGCCGCAGCACTGCATTGGCACACCAGCGTCTGTCAGCATCATAACTATGTTTCCACAATGGTTACACCTATATATCTTCATTTTTATACCTCCATTCGATTATATTATACACATTTAATATACATTCGTCAACCAATCTTACTATAAATATTTTGCTATTGAGCTTTTTATTTTTCGCCAAATGACAGGTCTGGTAAAATTATAACAAAAGCGGCAGTCCATCGACCAATTTACCGGCAAGTCCATACAAATTTGATAAACGTGTCCTATGTTTATGCGCTCTTATACTTCTCTTTTATAACATCTTATGATGGAGCTTTTTATATTTATTGGAAAAATAAGTTCCTGTAATCTTTAAGAAAAAAGCCCATATGCTTTTTGCATATGGGCTTTTTTTATCCATAATATTTTGGCTTTGTAAGCGGCTCTGGCTTTGTGAGCGCTTCTGTTATGTCGCCGCCGTGCGATGTGCAGGCGTTATCAACATAATTCGATGCTTTATACCAGCCTACATGTGTAGAACCACAACCGGTACGCGCTATTTTGCCCGTTGACGTGCAATATCTTACATATATCGTCTCGTCTGTATCTGGAAAATCCTTTGGCTCAAGATTTGCATGAATTTTCTCCATTACGCCTTTCCATACCTTAATAGCAGGGTTAGTATACCCTGTGCTCATTTCCTTGCCTATATCAAAACCAAACCATGTACCGCAGACATAATAAGCTGAGCCGCCCATAAACCATCTATCGTGGTTATCATCTGTTGTACCTGTCTTGCCATACAGCGGCCAATAGGTATCACCGCCGAACGCTGCCGAGCGTCCCGTTCCCTGATCGCCGTATATTACAAACTGCAATAGCTCGTTCATGATATTTGCTGTGGCTTCACTCATGGCAGTAGACGGACGTTCTTCCTGCTGGAGTACAATGTCATCCTGCTGGTCGGTTATCAGTGTATATGTTGTCGGCTCCCAATATTTGCCTAAATTCCCAAATGTCGCATATGCTGCTGTCATTTGAAGCAGCGACGGGCCTCCGCTCGTTGCACCTACTGCAAGCGGCGCCATGTCTTTGTCGGCATCCGACAGTGTCAGTCCAAACCTTGTGGTAAGATAATTATACGAATAATCCACTGTAAGGTCTGTTATTATCCACGCCGGAGCTGTGTTACTCGAACGCTCAAGACCTTTTTGCACGCTTATCGAACTTGTTCCAAGATTATTCTTTATTGTATGATTATCAATGGGACTTGTATATGCCGTAGATTTAACATTTGTGCCAAAGTTTATTAGATCATTCTCAATCGCCGGTGTATATGCGCTCAGCGGCTTGAATGTAGAACCCGGTTGCCTGGTAGCAACGGTTGCACGGTTCCACGAGAGGCTCTGCGTCTTCTCACCGCGGCCCCCCACTATTCCTACTATATGACCTTGATAATCCATTACCACCGATGCTGATTCTGCCTGTGTATCGCCAGAAAATTTGTAGAAATAGCTGTCGTCTTTATATACCTCATCTAAGGCATTCTGCACACTCGAAATCAGCGTGCTTTGTATTTTTAATCCGCCGGAATACAGCATAGTTTCTGCATACTTTTCTGTTATGTTTTTTTGCTCCATAAGGTCGGATGTTACCTCCCTTATAAGAGTATCTACAAAATAGCTATATACTGTAGAACCTGATGACGAAGTGCTTTTCCCTGTTACCACAAGCTCCTCCGACATCGCTTGATCATATTCCTCCTGCGTTATGAGGCCTTGATCTTTCATCTCGTACAGTACATATTCTCGACGTTCTTTGTTGTTTTCAGGATTATTCAGCGGATTAAATTTCGACGGATTCCTTATAGTCGCCGCTAATGATGCGCTTTCAAGCAATGTCAGCTCGGAGGCGTGCTTATTAAAATAGAAGTTGGCAGCTACCTCTACACCGTCACATCCGTTGCCAAGGTGAATTGTGTTGAGATAGCATTCCAATATAACATCTTTAGATGTTGTCTTTTCAATCTCTCTGGCCCGCATAATTTCCTGAATTTTGCGAAGCGCACTCACTTCGTCATCACCAGTTATGTTTTTTACTAACTGCTGCGTTATTGTCGAACCGCCCTGACGTGATGAATAAATGTCTATAAACATATTTAAGAAAGCTCCAGCTGTACGCTTCCAGTCAACACCGCTGTGTGTGCGGAAACGTTTGTCCTCTATCGCTATCGCTGCGTTGGGCATATATGAGGATATCTCATTATAGCTTACCCATACGCGGTTTTCTTCGCCATGCAGGCGCTGCAATTCATACTGATTGCCGTTTTCGTCGGTTGCATAGATGATTGTTGTAGCGTCTAATGTTAGATTGTTTAAATCAAAATCTACGCTGCCATCTACATATCTAAATACATAAAAAGCAAATGCGCCAACTACTATCGTGCCCGTTATAAGGCCTATAAGAAATAGCGTAAGCAGCACCCTGCCGGTTATTCCAAATGCCTTGCGCACCTTGGCACCTGCAGATGTGTGCTTTTTCGTCAGCTCGCCGGTGTGAATTGTATTCTTACGATTATGCAAATCTGTATCAGACGTCGTTCTTTCAGTAGCTATGCCAAATTCACCCGTAAAGCCTTTATATTTCGGCCTCGGTGTCCTTTTCGCAGCTTTGTTTCCGCTGAAAAATTCCCTTTTTACCCTGCCAAAAAATCCTATCTTCTTACGCTTAGCCGGGTGTCTTGTTTGACGATTGTTATTTTTTTCAGGTTCCATTAAAAACCTCCTGATTTTCAAATATGCAGCAGTGAATAACTGTTTTGCGCTGCATTAAATAGTTATGTATAAAATCTTCATTTAATAGATATCTGTGATATCTATTAAATAAAAATATAACTACTATATTATATCATACAAAAAAGCGGTTTGGGTTAAAATATTGTTATATTTTAGCCTTAATCTGTAACCTTTTGCTGCATACACATAACTTATTTGGGTGATAATAATATCATAAACTTGCGGAGGGGTTATTTATGCGTAAAATTAAAAAAATATTCGCAGTTATTACTGCCGCTGCAGCTCTGCTAAGCATAGTTATTATCGCACTTACCGCCGCCGATTACAGCGATAAAGATAAAACCGGCATAAAAAGCAGCGTCTTATCCGGAGATATGCGCCCGCTCTACATTCTCAAAGAGTACAACGGCTTTTTAGCAGTATTCAGCTATGGTAGCAATGTTCCTAAAGAAGTGTTATCGGTCCTTATTGCAGATTTGCCGGAATATGACCAGCGTGAACTCAGTTATGGGCTCGCAGTATACTCTGAACAGGAGCTTCAGCAGCGTATTGAAGATTATGACAGCTAATTTTTCATATGCAGCACCGCATTCTTGCTTTGAATTAAACAGCTATTGTCGCAAACACGCCCAGTCATTTGATTTATCTTTCTATGACTCATTTAATACATCATTTATATAGACAGCCGTATTATTTTTGCGGCTGATTTTTTACTTTCCTTGTCTTTGTTATATTAGCTTTAATCTAAATTATAAAACATGTTAAAAACTTAATAATATTATAATTTATTAATATATCGCAGTTTACACTATTTATATTTAATATGCAGTCTTATAACTTGAAGTCCCTCTGTCCTCGGTTAATATAGCATTTACATCTCTGCTCGTGCCGCTGCTAAAATTATACACTCTTATTACCAAAGCATCTCCTGGCTTTTTTGACTCTATTATATCCATAAAGTCGGATGTTTCACTAAGAGAAACGCCGTCAAGATGGGTAATTACTTCACCCTCATGTATTTCTTCGCTCAGACCACTTTCCTGCGACACAGACAGCACATAAAGCCCCTGTGGAATTTGATTCTGCTCGGCAGTAATAAAATCTATCACCTGAAATGTTATGCCAAGCTTTGCTCTGTCAGTTACATATCCGTGCTCTATTAAAGATTCTACAGTTGTTTTTACCGTTGCTGACGGTATGGCAAAGCCTATACCCTCATATCCCGTCTGCTGTATTTTTGATGAATTTATACCTATTATTTGACCATATGAATTTACAAGCGGACCGCCGGAATTTCCTGGATTTATAGCTGCATCCGTCTGTATCAGCTTCATTGTATATGTCGAATTTCCCGTAACCCTGCGGTCTGTCGCAGATATTATCCCCTTTGTTACAGAGCCGGAAAGGGTCATAGAATATGGGTTTCCTATTACTACGACCTCTTCTCCCACCTTAACTTTGTCCGAATCCCCGAACTCGGCGCATTTAAGCCCACTGGCGTTTTCCATTTTGAGTACTGCCAAATCGCTGCGGCTGTCGCCTGCCACAAAATCAGCATCATATCTTTTGTTGTCGCTTGTTATAACTGCAAATTCTGCATTAGGAATGCCGTCATATATATGGTCGTTTGTCACAATATATCCGTCTTGTGTTATTATTATTCCCGTGGCTAAGCTCGTTGCAGAGCTACCGTCAAGTGAATATGTCACTATCCCCACCACAGACGGCATTATTTTTTCAGCTATTTCTGAGGTCGTCATTTGCTCAGTCTCCGGCAGGCTGTTAATGGGAACATCTACGTTTTGACCGCCAGAAAAATCTGACGGCGCCGATGCTTCTAATCTTGAACCGCCTGTTGAATAAGATGAAGTAGACGGATTGTTTTCTAACACGCTGTCATCTCTGTTTGAAAAGGCAATATACAAACCTGTAAGTACAGTTCCCGCAAGTATTACAAGCGAAAGAATACATACAAATACTCTAAGTCCTACATTCTTCGGCTTCTGCTTTTTCACTTTTCCGCGCTGAGCAGTACTGCGATTTGACGGCGCCGGGCGTACCGCGTCTGAATTGTACCCCGCACCGCAAGCCTGATTATAATTTCCATATTGTTGATAAGGATACTGATATCCATAATAAGGCGGCACATTCTGATTATATCCGCCATAATTATTATACCAACCGCTTTGCTGATAATTTGGCGAATACTGTCCGTTCTGATTTGCTTGCCCAGCGCCGGTGGCTGTACCATTTCCATAAGAGTTTTTCCCGCTTGTCTGCCCCTGCGGATTATTAACACTGTATGGCACCGCCGGTCCATTATTCATCGCATTCTGCGGCGGGCGCTGTATATACTGTCCATAGTTGTTATATCCATCAGGCATGTTCTGCTGATAATACGGCGGTGCATAATATCCGTATTGTCCATAACCATACTGGTTTTGCGGCATATTATACATTTGCTGATTATACACACCGCCGGATTGCGCTCCCTGTGTTCCGTTATAGCCATTATGCTGACCGTAAGGCGGCACATTATAATTATATCCCTGCTGATATTGGCCCTGCTGTATGTGTCCCGGTCCATTGCCGTAATATTGCTGATTATAATTCCAGCCGCTTCTTACAGCAGAGTTTGGCATACTTCCATAAGCGTTTATATTGCCGCTATTTTGTCCCATCGGCATCGTACCATGCATATCGCTTTTATCTGCTCTGCTGCCCGGATTTGCAGAATTATAAATGTCTGGATTTTTGCTGTCCGAAAAAGCCCTTTTCGTACCTGTGCTGTAGACATCAGCAGTACTTTCAGATGCAAAAGCTCTGTTTGCCGTGTCTGACTGATTAGATTCAGCGCTGTCCACCGCTATCTCTTTTATCGCTTCTTCCATTACGTCTGCGGCATCTTCGTCAATTTTATTGCTTATGCTTTCCGCAATAGCATCAAAGTCCGGCACATCCGTTTTATCCTCTATAGTTTCGCCGGCTCCCTCCATCATGTTTTCGCCGTTTACTTCAGCGTTCTCCCTCTCAAAGCTTTTTTCATCATGCATAATATCATCCCTTTCCTTTATCCTTTCCATTATATTCTTGGACGTTTTTAGGAAGGTTAAACTTAAATTCTGTATAAGCCCCCTCAATGCTCTCTGCCGTTATATGACCACCATGCAAGTCTATTATAGTTTTTACTATATACAGTCCGAGTCCTGTGCCGTTTTTGTCCATTCCCCTTGACCTGTCAGCCTTGTAAAACCTTTCAAATATATTCGGAAGCTGCCGCGCAGGTATACCCTGTCCGCTGTTTTTTATCGATACTTCTACCGCTTTGTCATCCTCTTTAATTCCAAATTCTATATATCCTTGCGGCGGTGTAAATTTTACCGCATTATCAATTAAATTATAAACGACCTGATGTATCATATCAATGTCAGCTATGACATGTACGGATTCCAAGTCCTCAAGGCCGCGTACCTCAAGGGATTTATCCTCTACACGATGCTCAAACACCAATATTGTGCGGGTTATAAGCTCTGATAAATCAAAGTCTTTAGGTTTTATTTTCGTCTCTCCGGCCTCAAGCTTTGCCAAATTCATCATAGAAGTCACTACACGTGAAAGCCGCTTTATTTCTTCGGACACTATGCCAAGATAATAGTCGCGGTGTTCATCGTCTATTGTGCCGTCGAGTATGCCGTCTATAAATCCGCCTATTGTTGTCATAGGCGTCCTCAGCTCATGCGACACGTTCGCTATAAAACTGCGACGCAGCTGCTCCAGCGATGACAGCGAAAGCTTCATATTGTTAAAGGCCAACGCCAACTCTCCAATTTCGTCATCACGATCAACAGCTATCATATGTGAAAAGTCTCCGGTAGCTATACGGCGCGAGTCCTCCGCCATTTCCGCCAGCGGACGCGTCATTCGCTTTGAAAAGCTGTAAACCGCTACAAATGTAAATATAAGCACCATTATGGACGACAACAAAAATATTCTGAATATCTCTAATATATATGAATTGAGCTCCTTTGCTTGAGCCGCTATGAACATTATGGCAGATATGCTGCCGTCACTGTCGGTAAGCGGTACACCCACCATATACTGAGGTGATTTGTACACCCCGTCCAGCGTGCCAAGTCCTTCATAGCCGCCGTTCTGAAGTATCGTATTTATCATATCCTGCTGTATTTCAGCCGTACCGGTAAACAAGCTTTCTTCATCGCTTACCGGAGCCTCTATCTCGCCATCTATCTCTAGCAATATATCTTCATTGCGCAAATATATTGTTCCATCAACAAATGCAAAGACTAACGAAGTTTTAGTTACATCCGATACCTGACGCACAGAAAATAAAAACTCATTTCTTGAGTCTTGACTCTTAGACATATTCTTATAGCTTTCAGATATCGAAAGCGCACCGCTTTTCAGCAGTGTGTATTTTTCGCTTATCCAAAAGCTGCTTATAAAGCCCAGCAATATTATTCCTAAAAATGCAAAGCTTGTTACTATTATAATTCCTGTTACTATGAAATATTTTTTTACAATACTTCGTTTCATATCACGCCGACTTGCCTTATTAAAATTATTTTACCTCAAACTTATAACCTACGCCCCATACCGTCTTTAGACTCCATTTATCAGATACGCCCTCAAGCTTCTCTCTAAGCCGTTTTACATGAACATCTACTGTTCTTGAATCACCATAATACTCAAAGCCCCAAACCTCGTCAAGAAGCTGATCTCGCGTAAACACCCTGTTCGGATTGCTCGCCAAATGATATATAAGCTCCAGCTCTTTCGGCGGAGTATCTACCTGAACGCCGTTTACTATAAGCTCATAATTTGTCAGATTTATTATAAGCTTGTCATATTCCACCTGCTTAATCTCATTTTCCTCATTTGTTGAGGTGCGGCGCAATACCGCCTTTATTCTCGCAAGCACTTCTTTAGTGTCAAACGGTTTTACGATATAATCGTCGGCGCCGAGCTCAAGGCCAAGTACCTTATCGAACGTCTCGCCTTTGGCAGTAAGCATTATTATAGGCACGTTCGACTTTTTGCGTATCTCCCTGCACACCTGCCAGCCGTCAAGCTTCGGCATCATGATATCAAGCAATATGAGGTCCGGCTTGAACTCGTCTACCAATTCAATCGCCCGCTGGCCCTCGTGTGATATTGATGTGGTATATCCGTCTTTTTCAAGATATAGTCTTAGCAGTTCGCATATATTCTCGTCGTCATCTACTACAAGTATTTTTTGTGCCATTAGTTCCGCCCTCCAACTTATTATTTTCTGTTTCTATTTTTACCATTCATATTTTAAATTTCCATCATAATTATACTGCAAATTGCAGCTTTCTTTTTGTTATGTTTATGAACTAAAATTTAATATCCTGTTATAAAATGCCTTTTTTACTATTCTTTATGATAACAGAAATCTTTACCTGTTGCAATAAATATTAGTATAATTACGTAAGTCTGCGCAATATGATAAGCGTTTATTTCAGCCTGCTTCAAAATTAGAAAGGTTCAAATGCTTTAATCATTTAAACCTGATAAGAAAAAATCCGCGGGACAAATATAGTATGTCCCGCAGACTTAGCCTTTTATAGAGTTTTTTTACTATTCAAAGTCAATCATTATGTCCTTAAGCTTTTTGCCGTCTATCTCCCTTATGGGTACATTCCCTTTAATACTCATAGCGCTTGCATGAGCACAGGCCTCGCCCATCGCCATACATGTCGTCTGTATTCTTACCGCCGACTGTGCGGTAAAATCAAAGCCTGCGCATCTGCCGGCCACCATCAAATTGTCTATGCCATTTGCTATAAGGCTTCTAAACGGCACCTCATAAAAGCGCTCGTCCTCGCTCATTTTTATTTCTCCGCAGCTTAACTGTTTTCCATGTATATCTATCGGATAATTGCTGCGTACAATAGCATCGTCAAACTTGCGCCGTGATATTATATCTTCTGCCGTAAGATTATAAACAGCGTCCACCCTGCGGCTTTCCCTTATGCCAAGCATTGACGAAATCACGCTGACATACGCCTCTTCAAATCCAGGAATATGCTTTATAAACGCATTTGCCAGGCGATATACTGCCTTCCTTCCGTCTACATACATTTTACTTGCAGTCATTGGATCTAATATATCGCCATACTCTCCAAGCTCAGGACAATTAAAGGCAAGTGCACCTATCTTGCCCGGCATGCTGAAAGCCTGTATGTACGATATATCCTGCTTTGTAAGCTCGCCGGCTTCCACCATGTCGTTAAGGAATTTCTTAAAAGCCGGACATGTGCCATGATCTATATATAACGTTTCACGTGTGTTGCTGTAAGACTGGCCGCCCTCTTTAAGATATTCTCCAAGCCTGTCGCCATCCACGCCGGACATCTCAAAGCGTAACGATGTACGCTGATTTACTCCATTTTCGCCGGTAAAGACAGTCGCGCCGGCAAAATCGCTGAGTATAGCATCTCCCGTGCAATCTACAAAAAGCTTGGCTTTTATCTCAACAAGTCCCTTTT
>CAJFJP010000066.1 GCA_904384255.1 Candidatus Timburyella stercoris | reverse complement strand
TATTATTACTTAAATAGATAATTTTCAGTACAGATATGACGCATGGGGCAAGCTGCTGTCAGTGACCGACGGCAGCGGTGTGGATGTATCATCAAATACAAGTCATGTTGGTAATATCAATCCAATACGATATCGCAGCTACTACTATGATATTGAAACTGGTTTCTACTACTTAAATTCCCGCTACTACGACCCCGAGACTGACAGGTTTATTAATGGGGATGAAATCGTTGCTGGAGTTGGAAATAACCAAGGATATAACTTATATTCATATTGTAATAACAATCCGGTTAATCTTTGCGATGACTCTGGCAACTGGCCACAATGGTTAAAAAATGCGGCAAATGCAGTTGGTAACTTTTTTAAAAAAGTTGGTAATGCCCTTATTAATTCAATAAGCTTTGAAGCAGGTATTGGATATGGACTTGGAGGCTCAGCCTCTATATCGGGAGTGCAAGTTTCAGCAACTGCTTATCATGATGCTCTGACAGTAGGATTTAAAAATGGCGAATCATATACTTCATCTTCAGGCTCTGCTGGTGTTATGGCAGGAATTGGCAAAAAGGCAAAGCTAGGTGTATACACAGCATATGAGCATAGGTATGAAACGGGAGGCAAACCAGACTGGGATGAGCATGATACTTCATTTGCCCCTTGGAATATATATAGCTGTCCTAAAACAAAAAAAGATCCAATTCAAGTAGCTATACCTTTTGTAAAGCCTATAGAAGGAGATTTGTCAAATGACGAATTATTCATTGGAATAAGTTCAGAACTGCATCTTGGAGTTGGTGGACACTTCAAATTGGGCATAGATATTAATCAGTTTATCAAAGTGTTTATGGAAGAATGAGTGATTATAAATGAGTAAAAACAAAGTTATAAAGATAATAATTTTAATATCTGTCATATTTGTATTGTTTGCTACAATTGTCATAGTACTATTTTATAGTGTAAGAAATAATCCTATTGATAAAATTGCCATGCCTTATATTTGGAATTCTGACAGTATAGAAGAGGAGTATGGCACAATTGAAAGTGTTTCAAGATTTGTGGTAGAGAAAACCGAAGAAACGGACAGCACTTTATCTGTGCCATATTCTGTGCAAACCGACAAGTATCAGGTAATTTTAAGGGTAAATTTAATTAAAAACAATGATACATGGAAGGCAATATCTTATGAAGTAAAAAAGGTGAATTCAAAATGAGTTTAAAGGTTCGCAGGCTTTTAGCGGCATTAATAGACTTTTATATACTATGCTTTGCTTCAACAATGTTAGTAGCTGTTGTTACATTAGGAAGTCTTGATGCGACATTACTTTCAATAAGCGTTTATTTAATATCTTTCTTCTTATTTGCTATATTTAAAGACAGTGTTTTTATTAATCAAAGCATAGGTAAAAAAATCCTGCACTTAAAGGTATATTCAGAAGAATCTGATGGTCAAGTAAAGAGGATGAAAATTTCTACTCAGGTAAAAAGAGGTATTACCCTGATTTTGGTGCCATTAGAGCTATTACTTACCTTAATTAACGACAAAAGGCTTGGCGATATGCTGGCAAAGACAGAAGTAATAATGTGCTGAATAAGCATTATTAATAAGAAAGCTTTAATGGGCTTTGACCCAAAGCACAAAAAGAAGTCTAACTCTAAACCCTCATAATCACATTTTCTAAGCGTAAAAAGGCAGCAGCTTGCCCATAAAATCCATTAATCCTATATGGGCAAGCTCATTTCCGTGACCGACGGCAGCGGTGTGGATGTATCGTCGAGCGCTGGACATATTGCGAACGTAAATCCGTTGAGATATCGCGGGTATTACTACGACACTGAGACTGGTTTCTACTATCTCAACAGCAGGTATTACGACCCCGAGACCGGTAGGTTTATTAATGCCGATGGTGTTATTGGAGCAAATCAAGACCTGACTTCCTATAATTTATACGCTTACTGCGGCAATAACCCGATTAACAGAGCAGATTCAGATGGACAGGCATGGTGGCACATTGCATTAGCATGCGTGGCAGTTGTAGCTTTATGTGCGATAACTATAGTAGCAGCACCTGCTGTTGCGGCAGCAGCTGCAAGTATAGGCATAGTAACAACGGCTTCGGCAGTAGCGACGACGGCAGCTACAGTTGGATGTCTTGCCATAGGAATAGGACTTGTATCAACTGGAGCAGCAATTGCAGAAACTATGCCTAAAGTTACGGCTCCCTCATGGTCTAAATCTAAAGCTAAAGAAAAAGAAGAAGTAATTCCATCGAAACCGTCGAGAGGCGGGAAAACATATTATCATGTTACAACACCAGAAAATGCAACTTTAATTAAAACTACTGGAATTATGACGGGCAGCTCATGGGAAGGTGGACATGTATTTGCATGGGAAAATAAGCCCAGTAAATATGCTATTGAAAATTCCGGAGCGCATCAGGGAGTGATTATATCATTCAAGACAAACGTAAGTTTTGTCAAAGATGATGGTATCAAGAATCCAAAAGTCACAAAATATAATCCAGTAGTAAGTGCTGTACCGGGGCCTATAACTGTGTGGGATGTACAGATTGTGGGGTAATGGAATGAAAATAGAAAGTATAAATGTAAGGAACGACGGATATGTGCATTGTAAATCAGGATTTTACCATTCACAGGATTCGACAGACTATAAAACAGAATATATTTTTACCACAGGAATAAACTGGCTGATTGGAGAAATCGACTCAGGCTGTTGGGCAGTAAGCTATTTGCTTTCTATGTACAAATGGCGACCAAAAGACTTTATTCTGTTTGAAAAGCCGGAAATTACTGTAAATGATACCGTTATGTCTTTGGAAGAACTATCAAAGTATACATGCTATATGGAAGAAAAAATTTACCCATTATATTCTACCAAACAGCCTATAGAAAAGCTTGTTATGCATGGGATAAAGAAAAACAAATTAGATTATTCTCCAGAAGAGATAAGAGACCTTTTCCATATGGACAGTGAACGTTTTACAAGACCTATTAAGGCAGTCGGGCATGAAATATTCAGAGCTATGGCAGCAATCGGATATGTGCATAACAAGCAAGTTTTTTGCTTTCCGTGGCTTAGCAAAAAGCGTTATGATGCATATCAATTGCATATGCCCGATCTGATGAATATACTGGAATCATTAAAAATGATTGTGATTGTACCAAGAGGGCAAGAAGATAGAAATAATAGCTAAAGCTGAATAACATACACCGAATGGAAAGACACAGCTTGCCCATTGTCTATTAATCTCATATGGGCAAGCTGCTGTCAGTGACCGACGGCAGCGGTGTGGATGTATCATCAAATGCAAGTCATGTTGGTAATATTAATCCGCTCAGATACAGAGGATATTATTACGACAGTGAGACAGGGCTGTATTATCTCAACAGCAGGTATTACGACCCCGAGACCGGCAGATTTATTAATGCGAATGACCAATTAAATACAGGTGCAGGACTATTTGGTAATAATTTATTTGCTTATTGTTTAAACAATCCTATTAATAATGTGGATAGTGATGGACATCTTGCTTTGACTTTGTCGTCGATTTTTGGGAATTTATGGAATCCTGTTGGCTGGATAGCAGCAGTAGCTGTTGTAGCAGTTGTTGTTATTGCGGTTGTTGTAGCTGATAAAGTCGCTGATGTCGTAACTGATGTAGTGGAAAATGTTGAAAATATTACCAATACAAAGGGCCAAAGTGTATATACTCTTACGGACCCAGATGATAATAAGGTAAAATATGTTGGACGAACAAACAATCCTACACGACGAGAAAAAGAGCATAAGAAAAACCCGGCCAAAGCTAAATATAAGATGAAAATAGTCGCCACAGGTCTTAACAAGCCAGAAGCTAAAATAATGGAGCAGACATTGATATCTGCTTATACATTAGATTATTTAGACAATGCAAGGCGGGAAATTGCTGTGGGTAATTTAGCGGGCTACAAAGACAATATGGATGCTGTAATTAAAATATTTGGAAGCATTACCGAAGACGAATTAATGAATCTTATGGGAAGGTGATAATTTGGGAGCTTGGGGTACAGCAATTTTTTCTGATGATTTGGCAGAAGATATACGGTCGGAATATAATGCTTTGCTTTCAATTGGGAAAGATGGACATCAGGCAGAAAAAATGCTTATAGATTATTACTCTGACATCTTAAATAAAGATAGCGATGACGAACCGGTTTTCTGGTTTGCATTAGCGCTTTCGGAATGGAAAAAAGGGCGGCTGAGCGAACTTGCCAAATCCAAAGCGCTGTTCTTCTTGGACAGCGGCAAGGACTTGGAGCGGTGGAATACTTCTGATAATCAAAAAAATTATAAAAAACGTATGGATGTGCTTAAAAATTTCAAGGATACAATTTTATCACCGATGCCTCCGGCAAAAAAAATAAGAAAGCCAACGGTTCATCATTGCCCATGGAAAGTTGGAAGTCTGCTCGCATATAGAATTGTAACTAATAAAGCATATCTGAGCGCTCATCCGTGCTTTATGAAATATGCTTTGCTGCGCGTCATAAAAATCGACCGGAGTCCAATATCGCGTTTAGTTCCAAATGAGTGTTATGACGAAAGTATGCTGGTAGGATTGTATGGCTGGATTGGCGACGAACTTCCAGAGCCGGATATTGTAAAACATTTAAATTATATACCAGTAGAAGATTATACCCCGACTTCTCCGATAAATCAGATTGACCTTTCGCTTTTGGATTGTTTGCCGGAAGAGTCAAGAAATAAGGTCGGCAAGGCGCTAAATAATTTATCTAAAAGAGTAGTAGAAACCTGTGTACAATTGGATTGGGTTCCTACTAAAGATGAAAATGGGGATATTACTTTTTTAGACTGTGATGAAAATTTTGAAAAAAATATACCCGACTTCTTCAACTTTTCAATATCATCATATTCATTGACTCATTTTTTGCCTTTTGATGTTACGCTTGCAAAGCGATTGGAACCTTTTTTACACAGCTAATATAAGGCTGATTTGATAATATCCCCATTACCTAACTCTAAAGACAGCAACGGTGTGGATGTATCGTCAAACGCAAGTCATGTTGGTAATATCAATCCGCTGCGTTATCGTGGCTATTACTACGACAGTGAGACTGGTTTCTACTATCTCAACAGCAGGTATTACGACCCCGAGACCGGCAGATTTATTAATGCGGACGGATATGTTTCGACTGGACAGGGTATCTCAGCTACAAACATGTTTGCTTACTGCGAAAATAACCCTGTTAGCAGAAGCGACCCAAATGGGAATTTGTGGCGCGGGGTTGCTATGGCAGGTGCTTCAGGATTATCTGCAATACATAAGGGCAACGCTTTTACTGATTTCCTTTTATCTGTTTTTGGAGCCGGCAGTTCTACCACAACGACAATTTCGGAAACTAAAGTTGAATACCTTCCAGACCCGCTTCCTATTACCGCAGAAACAGGTACAAGAACAAAAAAGACTGTTTCAAAACACGGAGATTCTTCAAAGCCTGTTTCAGTTTATTCTAATTTAAACTCAAATAACCCCCTATTATCATCCGCTGGACTCAAAATAAATATTTCTGATTTTACATTTAATATCAACTTAGCGCTTGACAATATTGGCGTATATGGCTCAATTGCCGATGGCGACAGAACAGACAGCTTTGGTATAAGAGCTAATCTTTCAGAATTTAAGGTGGGCATTGAGGGAGTTTCTGCAGTTAAATGGGATAATGACATTACACAAGAGACGTACACAAATGTAAGTGTAAGCGGTGGATTTTTAATTGCAGCGTGTATGTTAGCCACTACAGGTCTCCCAGTACCGCCACTGTCTTATGCATATTAGAAAGAGAAGGAATGATAGATGATTTTTGGAATGATTAGAATTGCATTTTTTGTAATAATATTTGCAATATGTGTATTATTGATATGGAAATCCCGTTTAATACATAAGCGCCGTTGGTATTTATCAGCACTTGCTGTCACAATTGTCTTGACAACACTATCTACATTTGTTCCAATTGAAAATGCCTTTATAACATTTTCATCACCTACTGCTGCTTTTGAACATATAAATACAGGAAGCGTAAAGCTTATTGTTAATGGCGAAGAGACTGATTTTGTAGTCGCCGAAAAAGGAAATGCCGACAGTTATTTAATTATTCCAAAAGCCGGCAACGGTTGGAAAATGGGACTGGGTACAGATACTAAAAGGATAGCGCATAAATTTTCTAATGGGGTTTCAATAGAAGTATATCAATATAAGAATACAGGCGAATATTATATTACGGTTTTAAATACTGAGGGCGGAATGCTTGAAATCTCTGACAACCACAATTCAGAGTTTAGTTATCTTGATAAACATAATGCATCACTTAACGAAACTTTTTATACGTATTATGCTTATGTTAAAAATTTTGACGCACAGTATATTTTAACGGTTAATGGTAAAACAATTTCTATAATTTAGCGAACGGTTTCTCGATATATTGACAACAGAAAGATGTACATAGTGAGAGAAACCGAGCCCATGGCTCCGGTTCAGTATCTTAAGATGCGCAAGGAATTATACCGCATAATGGGCCTTGACCCAAAGCGCAGCAAGAAGTCTAACTCTAAACCCTCATAATCCCATTTTAATTCCCAATGCAAAAGAGCAGTTTGTTTGAACTGCTCTTTTGTTATGCTATGTATGTTCAAAAACAAGGCATATCGGCATTTTACAGCTTGGCTATGACCTTACCAAACACCTGCTTTTTAACGGGATTGAACTTTGATATCGCTATAACCACGCGGTCGCCTATGCTGAAATCGCTGTCGCTCCACTGCGATGAATATGTGCATAGGCAGTCTAAATTGCCGTCTAAACGGCAGAAAACATTCCCACTGAATTTAGCCGTAACCTTCGACACCCGTCTTGAATTTATGGGATGGCGTATTTCTACGCCGTCGTATGGGGCGGCTCCACCTCTTTCATTGATATCACCAGATGATCTGAGGCAGGCTCGTACTCCATTATCTTTGCCTTATACCTTTCGCCTGTAAAAAACTCGCTTCTTAAATCCGTTATCATGCAGTAGGACATATCCTTTTGTGAGAGGGTGAAATCGTACCCCGACACCTCAACTATGCATCTTGACCGGCCGCTGGCTATCATGCGGCATGGCACAATATCGCCCACATTGTGCCTCTGCTTTTTAAAGGCGCGCCGCCGGCTTTCAAGCGCCAGCCGCCTTGATGCTATGGCGTATTCTCCTATCCTGTCTATGCCTATTATCACATAGTCTATCTCTGCGCCGCTCATGGATTTTAAGACATAGTCCGGCCGCTGAGCACTTTTGTCGTACCAAACCTCCCCTGCGGGGATGAGCACCTTTACGCGGTAATCGATGCTTACAAGGCAGCTTACGCTGTTTCCTTCGTATTTTATACTGTCCACACCCGAGACTCTCTTTGTCAGTATTGAGCTGCCGCGGTATGAGGAATAAATGTCGTTCCATTCCTCTTTTTCCTTTGGCGAAAGGTCTTTGTCCAGCTCGCGCAAATCTAAATCATTAAAGCTCATTTTTACCTCCTTTATCAACATAGAATTTATACTTCCCGTCTGATTTAACAGCGTATACGCTGTTTTTATATCTTTGCATATGTACCATCTGCCGTATATCCTCCAGCATAAAAATCAGCATATTGCTTTGCGCTAAAAAGTCGATCTTGCGAGTATCCTGCCACTCATGCTTCTTTCTGACGCCTACTCCTTTCTGATTAAGTAACTATGCGGTAGGTTTACGATTATATCGCTCTGCTTTTCAAAAATGGCGTTTAATATGACCGACATGATATACCCAGTTGTGTTTTGTACCCTGCTATCATTTCGGATGAGAATGTCAGCGACCGATGTATCACTGCTTGTCCAAGTGATGGTTTTATCTGCGGCGTTATCCGGCATTATATTCGCCGTTAAAGGAAGTGTTTCGTCCATATATATCGTTGCTGAGGTAATATTGAGCGATATATTTAAGACCTGTATGGGTTGACTCTTGGTATATCCGCTGTCCTGCGGAGCTTGCGTCTCGGCACTGCTCAATACCGACTGCGAGGCTGAGGATACGGGATCATCATGCGATGTGTTTGGCAAATCTCTGTTTTGGGAAGAAGAGGCAGAGGGTAAATCTTTGTGTGAATATTGCTGATTACTTGATGACACTTGCTGCTTAGAAAGGATATCGGAGCTTGAAATATCCGAACAGCTGCTGGTTATGCAAGACGATACGGCATGGCCGCTGCTTATGCTGACCGAAGCTGCGCTGTCAGTTTTATCCGGCGGACTTTCGGCTGTATAAGCATTACTGCTGCAACTTGATATTGCCTCTGTATTGCTTCGAGCGGATGATGCGCTACATGACGGCAGCAAGAGTGCCATTATGCAGACAGATATAAATATTATTTCCTTTTTCATTTTTACACCTGCATTTTCATATTTTAAATTAAATTCAAATTATATATTCATGCGGCATTTTTAAAAAATAACTGTCAATAACTGTGAAAATTGGTTTGTGTATGAAAATATTAGCGAGATATTTAATAAATTTTACGGCAAAAAATATGTAGGAAAATCTGGCTCTCACGCAGCTTATGCTATATAACAGCTGTTTCTAACATGAGCTTAAGCCGCATTATTCCTGGTATTTTAGATAATATAAGAAAAATCTTATAAACATCTTGACATTATGGCCAAAGTTAGGTAAAATAATTGAGCACACTTATGTTGCTGGTGTAGCTCAGTTGGTAGAGCAGCTGATTTGTAATCAGCAGGTCGGGGGTTCAAGTCCGTCCACCAGCTCCACTTTTTGCGTAGGGGTAAAATTTTATTTTGCCGTTTCCTTTACCAGTTGAGACTGCGCTTTTTATTGTAAAAAGCGGAAATTCCGCGTGATAACTGGACAATATGGGAGATTTCCCGAGCGGCCAAAGGGGGCAGACTGTAAATCTGTTGTCTTCGACTTCGGTGGTTCGAATCCACCATCTCCCACCAGATTATGTGTCCGATTTTACTGTCGGGCACATTTTTCTTAGTATTCATGCGGGTTTGCGGGCTTTTTTCCGTTTCAAAAAAGGATTGGTGTCCCGTTACTGTCATCCCCGTTTTTAGAGATATCTGCAAAGCTAAGCGGAGTTTTCGCCTGATTTTTCAGGCTGGGAACTCCGCTTTTTTGCGTTTTACACCCTTTTTCCCCGCCCACGGAAGTGTAGAAGTTTCCGGCAGGTTCATAGATAGATTGACGAAAACCCCAAACGGGCAAATTTCAAACCCTCAAGATACAAGGGGGTAGTGCGCCCTTTTTTAGAACCGCTCCGGCTGGCAGGCTGGGGCGGTTTTCTGCAGCGATTTTTCGCTTCCCCCCTCTCACACTCTCCCCCCAAATACTTTACCAGCTGGGAAAGAACAAGATACACTTCGCTCTTAACCAGCAGGAACCTCAAGTTTTCAACGATCACCAAGAAAGGATGAACAAAACCATGAACATCGGCATCGACCACGGCTATTACGCAATCAAAACCCGGCATTTTTCTTTCCCAGCCGGTATCTCAGAATATTCCCACGAACCCTACACCCTGCAGAACACACTGGAGTATGGTGGGAAGTTTTTCGTGTGCGGGACGGGCAGACAGCCGATCCTGCGCAACAAGATGGAAAACGACAATTACTACCTGCTTACCCTTGCTGCCATCGCCAAGGAGATCAAGCAACGGGGCGGAACGACAGAATGTTCCGTCAAGCTCGCCGCCGGACTGCCGCTGGCTGGCTTTGGCCGGGAAAAGAAACCTTTCCGGGAATACCTTCTGCGTTCTTCCCAGCTGGCAGACAGCCTCCGTCCGGTGTGCTTTAAGTTCGAAGGAATCCCCTATAAAATCACCATCGAGGATGTGAAACTGTTCCCACAGGGGTACTCTGCCATCGCTCTTCACCCGGAACTCATCCAGAATGAGCCTTCTGTCCTGCTCATGGATATCGGCGGCTGGACGGTGGATCTCATGCGGCTGGACAATGGTGTTCCCAACGCTTCTACCTGCCGCAGCTTGGAGCTCGGCATGATCCG
>CAJFJP010000065.1 GCA_904384255.1 Candidatus Timburyella stercoris | reverse complement strand
TAACAGGTACGGCTCCCTGCTGTGATATTATCGAAGATGCGTCTGAAGAAGTGATATAGTCAAAAAACGCTTGTGCAGCTTCCGAAAGCTCTGCTCCTGTCTTTGTTACTAACACAAATGGACGCTGTACAACATATGTTCCGTTCTTTACCGTTTCTTCTGTCGCAGCTACTCCGCCAACTGTGATTGCCTTAATCTTATCGCTCACCGCCGAAAGCGAAGCGTAGCCTATTGCGTTCGGATTCTGCGATACCGTTGTTATAACGTCGCCGGTTGAAGTGAGCTCCTGACGATATTTGCATTTATCTTCTGTTTCAGTTATGGATTCAAATCCGTCGCGCGTACCGCTTCCCGCCTCACGGCCTATGAGCACTATCTCGCCATCCTTGCCACCGACCTGATTCCAGTTCGTGATTTCACCAGTATAAATTTTAGATATCTGCTCAAGTGTTAAATCTGACACAGTATTATTGTTGTTTACAATTATCGCTATACCATCAAGCGCAAGAGTTGTCTCGGTAAGACTTGCCTTTTCATCATCTTTAAGGGCGCGGCTGGAAAGTCCTATGTCGCACCTGCCCTCTAAAACAGCCGTTATGCCGCTGCTTGAACCCGTCGGGTTATAAGTAAATTTTACATTTGGATTAGTTTTTGTAAAAGCTTCACCCAAAGCACCTATTACACTTTCCATTGAAGTTGAGCCGTCAGTTGAAACAGATCCGCTGAGCGAGCCGTCGGAAGATGCATCACCGCCGTTGCCACAGCTTACAAGCGCAGCCGCCATTACCACAGCAAAAAGACATGTTAAAATCTTTTTCATTACATATTCTCCTTTTAATTTTCTATCATTTCGTTTCTACGCTTATATATTATTTCTTTAGCGTAAAGCCTATAATCCTGTTTATGTAAAATTTGAGTAAACTTGGGCAAAAACATATAATTGGCGTTTTACTTAAACTAAACAATAAAAATCAAAAAAAGGAAAATTCTCAAATTTATTTTATCATATATATAATAAAAGTAAAATATTATTAGTTAATATTCCAAAAATAGTTGACTAAGAGCAATTTGTAGGGCATAATTATAAAGTCAGTTTTTCAAATATATTATATTTTTCTTTATTTTAGGCTTTGTTATGTCTTTAAATATTTATATATCATAATAACTCTTGCTATTCATATATTTTATAAATTTATGTTCATGAGGTTTTTATATGAAAAATTTAATTCTCACGCTGTTTAAAGGAATGTTTATCGGCGGTACAATGCTTATACCGGGTGTAAGCGGCGGCTCCATGGCCATTATACTTGGCATATACGACCGGCTGATATCTTCAATAAGCCGATTTTTTAAAAACATAAAATCTAATGTTATATTTTTAGCAATATTCGGCATTGGCGCTGTTGCGGGCATGATACTTTTTGCAAAGCCCATATCTTATTTAAAGGATATGTTTGAAAAGCCGGTTATGTTTTTCTTTATCGGCTGTGTTGCCGGCAGTATTCCGATGATGCTAAAAAAAGCGCAGGTAAAAAAGGTTTCCTGGAAGTGCTTTGTTTTTCCCATAGTAGGTATTTTATTTGTAATACTCATAGCCTTAATTCCCACCGGTGGCACAGCCGCAGCAATGAGCGGCAGTATATTTGATTATCTGCTTCTTGTTTTGGCCGGCTTTTTAGCAGCTATTGCTTTGGTTCTGCCCGGCATCAGTGTATCGTTCTTCTTATTGCTTATAGGCGTATATGACGATTTGATAAATTCTATTGAAACACTTAATATTCCTTTTCTTATTCCGATTTTTATAGGACTTGTACTGGGCGTAATACTCACAACAAAGCTGCTTGAGGCCGCCATGAACAAATTCCCACAGCCGACATATCTTATTATATTGGGATTTATAGTCGGCTCCATAGCCGAAATTTTCCCAGGACTGCCGGGCGATGTCTTTGAATATATCATATGCGCTGTTACTCTTGCGCTTGGCTTTATTTTCATATGGCTGCTATCAAGGCTTGAGAATAATAAGGATTCTGTATCTGACGCTGATGTTCCGGCACCGGCCGACAGCATACAAAAATAGATTAATAAATTAATCCATCGACGCAGAACTAAATTAGATAAACACATTATATAGTGTAAATATGGTATAAAAACAGGAGCAATATAAAAGTTCCTGTTTTTATTTTTTAACACTGTTCAAAAAGGCGGCATAAAATTTATACTGTAAAAGCTTTAGCACTATAAGAACAATAAATTCATTGACAATTCAGAACATTATTTTATATTTTCGCCTATCAAACATACAAGCTGATGTATTGCCTATAGCAGCATATATTTGGCATGTATGATGGTATTAAGCCATATTATCTTTCATATTCGTCCGGCATATATACTTCTTTGCCAGCTCAAGCAGATATTCTTTTTTGTTTTTATCCGGATGCTCAATAACATAATCAAGAAGAAAGCCAAGCGTTTTACCTATCTGCTCTTTTGCCTTAGATATTTTAGCAATATCTCTTCCGTTTACGGCAAGCATGCTTAATTTATATGCCTCTCCGCTTTTTAGTATATAATCTACCTGCTGCTTATGACTTGTGTAACAATTCGGCAGCAAATCCAATAACTGAATATGTGCCATTCCGCAGTTTAAAAAAACGTCCGCCTTTAATCCGCTTTTAGGCGCATATGCAGCACATGTCTCCGAGCCGCTTGGTATGTGGTCGTTACAGCTTTGGGCGGCTTTACTTCCATTATCCTGGCGTGCACCGTATTTATAATCCAAGTCAAATCTTCCCAGCAAGCTGCAAAGATAAACAGCGTCATATATATATTCATCGCCCAGCACTGCCATCGCACGCTTTTTATCGGCTATATCGGCAGGGGGAAAACACAGCGCATTAAATATCGCCGCCGATTTTTCAAGCAGATATTTATCAGACTTAAGCTTTAAGCAAATCTCTTTTGGAGATACGCCGCACAGAAAGCAAAAGGCGGCAAAAGCCGATTCACGCTGCAGTCCATTTGTACATCCGTTCAAAAGATGGAGTCCTTCAGTGTGAGATATTCCCAAAAATTTTAATCCGCCGCTGTTTATAAGCGGAGAAATAGATGACACCCTTTGACCCATAATGGTATTTATCAGCTCGTAAAATATACGCTCAGCGCTTATTTTGCTCAGATTCATTGACAAATCAAGCGCTGCTTCCAGTGTGCCGGCTTCTATGTCAAAGTTTAGCTGAGACGCAAATCTGAAAGCCCGCATTATACGCAGCGCATCCTCGCCAAAGCGTTTTTTAGGGTCGCCCACACATCGTATTACTCCTAACTTTAAGTCCGCCTGACCGCCGTATAAATCAATTATCTGAGAATTTACGGATGCGGCCATAGCGTTTATGGTAAAATCACGCCTCGCCAAATCGTCGGTTATGCTGTCCGAAAACACCACGTATTGGGGATGCCGGCTATCAGCATATTCTCCATCTCTTCGATATGTTGTAATCTCTACTGACTCTCCTGAAACTATTACTGTTATAGTACCATATCTACTCCCCATATCAACTGCATTTTCAAAAATATTTCTGATTTCCTGTGGCAGTGCCGATGTGGCTATGTCATAATCATGCGGAACAATACCTAAAAGAGCGTCCCGCACACAGCCGCCGACGGCATATGCGGAATGCCCAAAGCTTATAAGTTTTTCAATTATTTCTTGCACATATGGTGGGAAATACATAACCTTCTCCTTAAAAACACTTGCAAACGACATATTCGTATTATTATAATATATGTTATATAATTAATGTTAAAAGCCAACACAAATTCACTCTATGCGATGAGGCACGGCATTATAGATATTTATCGGCAAAAACACAGGAAAACAGCATAAATCAAATGTGATACTGCGGAAAAATAAGCAGCAAATTTTTTTACATTATATCATAAACATTTTGTTTTATGTTTATTTTATGTGCTTTATGAAATATAATATATATAATGACATAAATTAAGGGAGTTTAGCTATGAAAAAGCTTGACAGCAACGATTTACTCATTGAAAATGCAAAGCATATTCATATGATTGGCATAGGCGGCGCCGGCATGTGTCCGCTGGCGGAGATACTTCACAGCTTGGGATATAATATAACCGGCTCGGACAATAATGAGACAGACACATTAAACCGTGTGAGAAATCTCGGTATAACAGTACATCTTGGTCACAGCGCCGAAAATATAAAGGGGGCCGACCTCATAATATATTCCGCGGCTATTATGCAGGATAATCCTGAACTTGTCGCTGCAAGGGAAAGCGGTATTCCTGCGCTTGAGCGCTCATATCTGCTTGGATATGTAACAAGAAAATACGAAAATGTAATAGGCGTATGTGGTACTCACGGCAAGACAACAGTTACATCTATGATAGTGCATACGCTGTTTAACGCAGGACTTGACCCCGCCGCGGTTATCGGCGGAAAGCTTGGCACAATCGGCGGCAACGGCAGAGTCGGGCACTCAGATATAATGGTTTGTGAATCCTGCGAGTATCATGACACATTTTTGCACCTTTCTCCGAATATTGCAGTGTTGCTCAACATAGACTCCGACCACATGGAGTATTTTAAAACAATAGATAATCTTATCGCTTCTTTCCAAAAATTTGCCGCAATGGCGCAGACGGTAATAGTCAACGCCGACGACGAGCGTTCAATGTACGCTATGCGCGATATAAAGGCAAATATTATAACTTTTGGCGAGGATAAATCTGCTGACTATAGAATAGATAACATAGTTGAGGGAGAAAGGGCGGCTCATTCATTTAAGCTGTATCATAAGGGTGAATTTGTTACCGACATATCACTTAAAATACCGGGAAGGCACAATGTGTCAAATGCGGCTGCGGCTGCGGCTGCTTGCCTTTCTGTCGGGGCAACGCCTCAACAGGTAGCCGCAGGGCTTAAGACATTCAGCGGCGCCGGACGCAGGTTTGAAATTTTAGGCACACCCGGCGGCATCACTGTGGCCGATGATTATGCACATCACCCAGCCGAGCTTAAAGTTACGCTTAAGGCGGCATCTGAAATGGGCTATAATCGTGTAATAGCAGTGTTCCAGCCGTTTACTTTTTCCCGCACGGCATATCTGCTGGATGATTTTGCTACAGTGTTGTCGGCGGCGGACATAGTAGTGCTAAGCGAAATTATGGGGTCAAGAGAGGTTAACACATATAATATACACACCTCACAGCTGTGTGAAAAGATACCCGGCGCCGTTTGGTTCAAGACATTTGATGAAATAGCAGACCATGTGTCCGGTATAGCAAAGCCCGGCGATCTTATTATTACTCTCGGCTGTGGAGATATATATAAAGCAGCCAAGAAAATATTAGGAATATTAAGCGACAAATACCCGCAAAACGCTTAATTCGATTACAAATTTAAACATTGCAATCATCTTGCTTATAGAAGTGCAATTTTCGTTTTTAGCAATAAACCTTCATCTTTTTATTGACAATTAAAGATATTATGATATAATTTATTGGTGTAACCAAGGAGAAGTACTCAAGTTGGTGACGAGGCGCCCCTGCTAAGGGCGTAGGTCGGGTAACCGGCGCGGGAGTTCGAGTCTCCCCTTCTCCGCCACGACAAAACAAACCTGCATAAACATTACGTTTATGCAGGTTTGTTTTGTTTTTACACGTTTTTTACACGAAATCTTTAAAATTGCACAAAAATTGAGTATTACCAATTTGCAAAAAAACAGCGCAGTTATGCGATTAATCGGCATTTATATATTTTATTGAACTTGTTTTTATTATAATTTATATAATTAAGTTTTTAAATTAATAATTTTTGCCAAAAATAAATTAAATAATTATATTTATATAGATAAAATTTTAAACAGAAAATTTTTGACTTCTTAGTTAACTTTTTAGTAATTTTATATTACTTATTAATTAAAATTTATTGTAATAATTTCATAAAATATAATTTAAAATAATATTTAAACTAAACAATAAGATAATATGATGTTGTAAAATGTAAAAAATTTTTAACTAAAATATATTGCAATTATTAATATAAGCTATTATAATAATATTAATTTTAAAAGGAGGAAATGGACATGATAAAAAGCAAAAAATTGCAAAAAATCATTGGCCTCTTTGTCGCCGCAGCGGTGGCTACATCTATGAGCGCGGTTTCTTTTACTGCATCAGCTGCCTCTGAAGGCGCAAGATGGTCGCTTGTAAATGACGCTACTAACGATGCAAATGTTTCGTGGCGTCATTTCGGACAAGGCACCAGTGCAACCTATCCAGATCTGAGTACCATTCCACAGTACACAGCTACGGTTAGTGACGGAGTTATCACATATGATAACTTTACTGGTACAGAGGCTATGTTCGGCTTTGAATGCACCAACGGCAAAGAGAATTTCTTTAAAGTTGAAGAGGGCGATGTCCTTAATGTAAACGTGAGATATGATACGCCTGAAGCCGCACCATGGTCGTGGACAGTGGAAATATACAACAAAGGCACATCTTCATATGTGAACCTTGGTGAAGAAATAGCTGCCGACAGCGGGGCTGAAACCAGCAACGGCAACTTGACCACAGCCTGCAAGGATTTGGTGGCATCTATTGATCTTGCCGAAGTAATGGGCGTAGGTACAGAAGTAAACTATATTCGCTTCTATACCGTTTTCGGTTCTGCGGATGCTGATGTAACTTTTACTGTAAAAGACTTCTCAATAACAAATGGTGAAGGCAGCGGCGGAGCAACACAGGAATATGAAACATTATACGCTGCATCAACAGATAGTCTTGACGGCTGGCTGACATATGATGAAAATTTCCCAGAGACAGCAATTAATGCATATGTTTCTCCAATAGCCGACGGTAGTGACCCAAATTATACAGGTCACATGAAGGGCAATGTTGTAACAGATGGAATTGAGTTCACATTTACCGATGAGTTCTATGCTTCAAAATCAGCAACAAACACTTACGGCTCATTTGTACGCCAGTTCAATAATGTTTCTCCTTATTTATGCACAGTTGACAACAACAGCTATCTGAATTTACATTTCAAATTAGAGGCTGACAGCTCTATCTACGGTATTCAGTTGTATGTACGTGTAGGCGAGAGCGGTGAAGAGAATTTAACTCCTTTCATGGCTAATCTCTTTGGTCTTGATAGCTATAGTTTAACAGGTATTGGAGCTGATGGCGCGGAGACTTCTCTTGATGGAGTACTTCCGGCAGGTGAATATACTATGTCGGTAAGCTTTAAAGACCTAATGGCGGATTATCCGGATCAGGCCGCACTTTTGGCTGACGGCGCACCGTTTGTTTTCCATCAGCTGTTTGTAAGAGCAAGCGATGAATGTTCAGCTGAAGACGAAGTAAAGCTTACAGTGTATGATGTAAGCGTTACAACAGGTGCTGTATATGCTGAGAATAAATACGACGACTTAAGCGGAAATACCACAACAGTATCTGGCGGATCAACATCAACCGGCGGTGGCACATCAACAAGCAGCAAACCTTCGTCAAATTCTCAGGTTGACACTGGCGAGAATATGCTCCCGGTAATTGGTATAGCTGCCCTTGCTGTTGTAGCTACTTCTGCTGTAATAATCAGCAAAAAGAGAAAGTAATTTATTAGATTTAGTTTTTCGTCCTTTTAAAAAGGCGATATATCATTAAAACTAATATTGATTTTTACATCTCTAATTTTTTCCGAGCCTAAAATGCATTTGCATTTTAGGCTCGGTTTTTTCTCCAATATTTGAATTAATAAGTTTCTCTGATTAAAATAATTTATTAACGATAAATCTTGGCAAAAGTAGTAAGTTAAAAGGCAAAATTTTATAAAAATCGATAATATTAAGCTGTTGCAGCATATAGCAAAAAGAATATTTTATAAATTATACATCTATAATTTTTAGCTATAAATTTTTATAATAACAGATACGCTCTTAAGATGCTTAAAAAAGATGGGATATAAAAAGCGACATATAAGGCCGAAGAGAAGTGCTCATGTGCAATAAAGTAATACACAAGAATTTATAGACAGCAGCCCGCTAGTCCGAAATTATAACTCTTTATGCTATAATAAATCTACCCCATACTGTATGAGGAAATATAGAAATCAACACAAAGTCAAAAATGTATTGTTCAGTTTCTTTGGGAAAACCGTTATGCTTATACCATCAGCAAAAGCTGAAATCAATTTATTGTCAAAGGAGAATTAACATGAACACAGATAAGATTTTTGCTGAGGCGATTGCAAACGAATATGCGCCTAAAAACGCATCCAAGGTTCTGGCCCTGAAAAAGCTGGACAGGAAGGCCAAGCTCAAGGCAAACATTTTCGCCTATACCTTTGGAACGCTGATGGCGCTGGTGCTGGGTGTGGGGATGTGTCTGTCTATGGGAGTGCTGGGCGGTGGCTCCGCTATGATGACCGCAGGAATTGTTGTCGGTGTGATCGGACTTATCGGAGTCGGTGTAAACTATCCCATTTATCGAAAACTGCTGGAAAACGGCAAGAGTAAATATGCTTTTGAAATCGTGCAGCTTGCAAAAGAAATCAGTGAAGAAGCTGAGTAAAGACGAGGATGGCGGTATTGCATGAATAAATCGGAAAGTAAATATTTTAATACCGCCCGCTGTATGGACGAGGCGTTGATTTCTTTACTGAAGGTAAAAAATTTGGAGTATATTACCGTGAAGGAAATCTGCGAGAAGGCGGGTGTGAATAGGTCTACCTTCTATCTTCACTATGAAACCATCGCTGATTTGGTCAATGAGACGATAGAAGCCGTGAACCAAAGGTTTATGTCCTATTTTGCAGATACCAAAGGAATTGCAGAAGAACTTAATCACACAGATTTATCTAATCTTGTTCTGATTACGCGGGATTATTTATATCCATATCTGCGGTTTATCAACGAAAATAAAGATCTGTATCGGGTAGCGTTCCGAAATCCTAATGAAATGCAGGCCAATGTGAAATACGGATATATCAAGAAATATATCATTGAGCCGATTTTGAAGCGCTTTGGTGTTCCCGACGCATATTGGAGATATTATATTGCTTACTACATAGACGGAACTATGGCCATTATCAAAGAGTGGCTGGAAACGGGGTGCCAGGACTCTGTTGAAATGATTGCCGCTGTGATTGAAGAATGTGTTCGGCCAGCCGATGGGACACAGGGAAGGATGTACAGTGAAATACATAAGACGCCAGCAGATAAAGTTGCTCCGAAAAAAGTGGAGTGAAAACTACAGTTTCAAAACGCTTATCAGTTCAACGACATCCCTGTGTGTCACAACACTCTTTGCTCTGTATCATGGATTTCTATGGCTTGTTTTATCTTCTACATGGCATGGAAGCATTTGCATATTCTATTTACTGCTTATTGTCATCCGAGGCATCATTCTGCTAACAGAATATAAGATAAAGATGAAAAGTGAAAATGCAAAACAGTTTTGGCGGCAGAAAGTATTTCGGGTGACCACTGCGTTATTGTTCTTGCTGAATTTTTCTTTGGCTTTACCTATTTCGCTTATGGTTCTTCTGGAAAAGCCAATTAATATAGGGAAAATCCCAGCAATTGCAATGGCCGCCTATACAACCTATAAAATCACAAGGGCTATTATCCATATCCGAAAATATAAGATATATCATGTGTTGGTCCGTGAATTAAGAACAATAAACTTGATTGACGCACTGGTTTCTATTTTGACGCTTCAAAATACACTGATTATGGTTAATGCAAGTCCCGGAGAAGGAAATAATATGCTCACACTGTCTGCTATTTCAAGCGCAGGTATTTATTTGATTATCATAATTATAACAATTCGATTATTATTCAATAATAAAGGCAACCGAGCCAATCAACGATAAAATGAACAGCGCATACGCGCCGCCGTTGACCGCCCCGCCTGCCTTTACTGATAAGTAATCAAGGGAGTGCTGCCTTCCCGCACTATTTTTCCATGACCGAAAATGAAGTCTACAAAGTGCATATCCAGTAGACATTCAATGCCTTTTGCAAGATTGTCATTCGTCACGCAGCCATAGATAAAATTTTGAATCTGCGCCGGTATATCGACTGTCTGTAATTAGCTTGTTTTCAGATTATTCAAGCTGCCGATGATAATTTTCCGTTCATAATCCTTAATCGCTATGTAGTATTTTGG
>CAJFJP010000064.1 GCA_904384255.1 Candidatus Timburyella stercoris | reverse complement strand
GCTTAATATGTGCCTTGAGGAGTATGTCGACTATTTAAAGGCAGGAAATAAATAATGAGCGGTACGGGCATGAGCAAAACAGCCTTTATGGCGGTTGGAGCCGTATTTGCTGCGATGTTTTTTGTCAGTAGCAATATAATACCGCCGATATATGTACTTCCCGGCGTGCCGGTGACTTTTCAAATATTATTTGTTGTACTGATGGCGGCGGTTTTAGGCACAAAAGGCTCGCTTATTACGTTGGGAGTGGTATATGGTCTGACGCTTGTCGGTCTGCCGATGATGTCTGGCTTTGCCGGCGGAATAGGAGCTTTTGCACGCCCATCCGGCGGATTTATAATAGGCTGGGTATTTCTGGCAATTACAGTAGGGCTTTATAAGGACTATATTGAACCAAGGATAGAAACGTCCAAAGCAAAATTTAACAAAGGTACAGCGCTTAAAAAATCAGCCGGCTTTATAGCGGCGGGCATTATAGGAGTATTACTTGACTATGCTTGCGGCGCTGTGAGCATGTCGTTTTATAATGGTATGGGCTTCTTGTTTAACTTTACGGCGAATATAGTAGCGTATATTGCATTGGACACTGCTAAAATTATTATAGCAATGCTTTTTTGCCGTGTTTTCGAGCGCGCCGCCGGGAAAATATTTATACGCCGTTTACATCGTCGAGGGATGTAAAACAGCGTATCTTACTGAAAACATAAGTGCTTGCTGTCTAATATTAGCAGATTTTGCAGGTCTTGCAGGATCGTCTGCTGCATTAATTTTGCCATAATATAGATGTATTTTTGTCGCGGCAGCGGATACGAATGGCAAAAATATTGTCCGATTTGCCGCAGGCTCATAAATTGGTATTGACATATATTAATGTTTATGATAAAATCTATAAGACAATAAAGAAGAATTATGCGTTCTCACCCTTTGGCGCAGGCTTAAAGGGTCAATATTTTACAAACATGAGCAGATTTTTCTGTAGTATTTATTTTGTATTGGGTAGAGATTAGGGAACGCATGATTATGTGTTCCTTTTTATTTTTTAGGAGGTGTTTTGAGATAGCTAAAAAGAAAGAAGCCGCTATGAATGAGGAAATAACCGACAAGGAGATAAGAGTAATAGGCGATGACGGCGAACAGCTTGGCATAATGTCTGCGGCGAAAGCGCTGGAGATAGCCTTGTCGAAAGATCTTGATCTTGTAAAGATAGCGCCTCAGGCAACACCGCCGGTCTGCAAGATAATGGACTACGGCAAGTATAGATTTGAGCAGGCTAAGCGTGAAAGGGAAGCGCGCAAGAATCAGAAGGTGGCAGATGTTAAGGAAGTGCGTTTGTCGCTGAACATAGACAGGCACGACTTTGAAACAAAAGCCGGGCATGCGAAGAAATTCCTTGCTGGCGGCGACAAGGTAAAGGTATCTATCCGTTTCAGGGGAAGAGAAATGGGACATCCTGAGATAGGTAATAAAATAATGAAGGATTTTGCCGAGCTTTTGGATGAGTGCGGCGTTGTAGAGCGTCAGCCAAAGCTTGACGGACGTCAGATGTTGATGTTTTTAGCGCCAAAATCGGCAAAATAACCTTTAAGGTAAATCAAGGAGGAAACGACAAATGCCCAAGATGAAAACCCACAGCAGTTCAAAGAAGCGTTTTAAGCTCACAAAGAACGGCAAAGTAAAGCGCGCTCACGGCTACAAATCACATATACTTACAAAAAAGAGCCCAAAGCGTAAGAGAAATCTGCGCAAGGGCGGATATGCGACATCTGCAGATATCGGAAGAGCAAAGCGTTTGCTTCGCGTAAAATAATTTTACTTAATACTCGAATAAACGGAGGTATATAGATATGGCTCGTGTAAAGGGCGCGATGATGACTCGCAAAAGAAGGAAGAAGACTCTAAAGCTTGCCAAAGGTTATTTTGGCGCTAAGAGCAGATTGTTTAAGACCGCAAAAGAAGCTGTCATGAAATCAGGACAGTATGCCTATATAGGCCGCCGTCAGAAGAAACGCGATTTCCGCAGGCTGTGGATTACACGTATTTCTGCCGCTGCCAAGCTTAACGGCATGAATTATTCGACATTTATGAACGGACTTAAAAAGTCTGGAATAGAAATAAACCGTAAGATGCTTGCCGAGCTGGCTGTAAGTGATGCAGCCGCATTTACGGCTCTTGCCGAGCAGGCTAAAACAGCTATAAACGGCTAATGTTATGATACGCCCGAGTTAATGCTCGGGCGTTTTTGTTTCGAACATGAGAAAGCTTTGATAGAAGCGGTTGCAAGTAAAAATTATTGGCAAAAACTGATAAAATCGGCAGCAGAAGAAAAGAAAAAGATCTTTTTTTAGAGAAAATTTGATAAGATGAAATGCTCAAAAATATAAAAAGGTCTGTAAGATCAGAATGAGCAACTTGCAGCTGCTAAGCGAGCGACGAAATGATATTTTTGAGTAATCTCAGAGGAATAATCAAGTACCGGTTGCTCATTTGTCTTTGCAAACTGATAATTTTGCTACTGCTTTGATTTCATTTGTTTATTGGATAGAAAAAGCTATAAAAGCGGTTACAGCAAAAAGGTATAAACAAGATGCTTTTTAAAGAAAGCTCTTAGCATTTGTGAGAATTTGTAAGGAGCAGTAAAGATTTACAAAGTCAGAGCTTGTGCTATTAGATTGAAACAGTTTGTGTAAATTATATATTTAATAAAAAAGAGATAAGAAAGAATAAAATTGAACAAGCCGGCGTCGTGCTGTTCATGCGCTTGTTTAAGCAGATGTCTGTTTAAGCTGTTGCTCAGTTAGATCTTATTGTTTTTTATTAATCGGCACAAGGCCTTGTATGAATAAATTTAACGAAGGCTTTTATTTTTAATATCAAGATATAAGATACCCAAAGTAGTATGTCGACTTAATAATACTTTACGTTAAATTAAAATATGTATTTAAAGCAATATTATATAAATTTATTTTTGTACTTAATTTATACTCTGTAAAAATTTTATTTGTTGTGTTATTATATAAATTGTTGTGTATATTGCTCGTTGTAAACTAAGAAAAATGTGTGGATAATTAAAGACAAGACAAAAATATCATTTTTGTCGGCAAACTGGAAAGGAGAGGGCAAAATGCATATAACATCAAAAATTACTAGCAAAAATAACGATATGGTAAAGCTGTATTCTGCTCTTTCTGCTTCCGCGTCAAAGAGACGCAGTCTACATCTTTTTGTGATTGAAGGAAGGCGTCTCTGCCATGAAGCATATTTATCTGGAATAAAAATAGAAGCGATGTTCTATACGCCTGAATTTTGCTCAAAGTATTCTTCATCTGCTGAGGAAATAGCAGCACGGGCAGAGAATGTATACGAAACGACGGAGGACATACTCAAAAAAATAGCCGATACGGTGACGCCGCAGGGCATTGTATGCATATGCCGGCGTCCGGAGCATGATATAAAAAGCGTTAAGTTCGGCGGATTTTATATAGCATTAGAGAATGTATCCGATCCGTCAAATATAGGTGCTATTGCCAGAAGCGCGGCAGCGTTTAACTATGACGGAATTATGCTTACCAGAGGCAGCGCTGACATATATTCGCCTAAAGCGTTGCGTGCATCTATGGGCGCACTGCTGCGTTTGCCGGTTATTGAATTCATTGGCATTGAAAAAATTTTAGAAACCTGCCGTAAATCTGGCATAACATCATATGCAGGAGTAGTATCGAGAGATGCCGAAAATATATATGATGTAGATTTTTCCGGCGGTACGCTTATAATGGTAGGCAATGAGGGACATGGACTAAGTACTGCTGCCATAAATGGCGCTGAGCATAAAATTTTTATACCAATGTCGGCAAAAACTGAATCACTGAACGCTGCCGCAGCCGCATCAATAATGATGTGGGAAAGCCGAAAAAAGTCTTTTATTTAGATTTACTATCCTTAAATTGCGGTATTCGTTCCAAACTAAGGACGACTCATTTTTTAATTATGTATATATAACGGCTCTATCTTTTATAAATGTTTATTATTAAGCAAGTCCACTGGGATAATATCAATATGGCATTAAAAATATCAAGTCAGTGCCAATAATAGGCCGAAAGATTTTTTCTTGACAGGAGCGGCAATATATGGATAATAAAATTTATTACATTTGGATGCAGAAAGTACTTGGAGTAGCCAGCAGGAAAGCACGGGAAGTATTGGATTATTTTGGATCGGCTGAAAAGTTTGCTAAGTCTGGCGAGAAAGAGCGGAGGCTTTCTGGACTTTTTAACCAAAGGGAGATTGTACGTATTGGAAATACTCCTATTGAATATGCAGAGGATGTAATAAATAAGTGTGAAAAAACTAACCAGCAGATAATAACCTGTGATGATGTCAGATATCCAGTAAGGCTGACGCGTCTTATTGATGCGCCGCTTGTAATTTATGTTTTGGGAACATTGCCTACCATTGATGATGAGGTGGCAGTGGCTGTAGTAGGTACGAGATCCGCTACTCCTTATGGGCATAAGACTGCATTCAGGCTTTCATACAGGCTTGCTGAATGTGGTGCGCTGATTGTAAGCGGTGGTGCAGTTGGCATAGATTCCGAAGCTCACCGCGGCGCGCTTCAGGCTGGCGGACGGACAATAGCCGTGCTGGGCTGTGGTATAGATTATCCCTATCTTTCGGCAAATGCAGAGCTTCGCAAAATGATATCAGAGCACGGCGCGCTTGTATCAGAATATCCGCCGGGAACTCCGCCGTCAAAGACAAGCTTTCCGATAAGGAACAGACTGATATCGGGGCTTGCGCTCGGCACGGTAGTAGTTGAAGCGAGCATTAAAAGCGGCTCGCTGATAACGGCTGATCATGCGCTTAATCAGGGAAAGGATGTTTTTGCAGTACCCGGCAATATAATGTCAGCGGCTTATGCGGGATCGAACAGGCTGCTGAGGGACGGCGCAAAGCCGGTGTTTTCCGCCGCCGACATACTTAGCGAGTACACATCTCAGTATCCACACAAAATTAATATGGATACAGCCTATACCATAATCGGAGAGGACAGCTTTAACTCTCCGGCCGGCGCCGTTGAACCAGCCGTATTTAAAAAGAACTCAGCCGATACGGAGTCCGGCGAAAATAAGACAAGACGAGAAAGCTTAAACAGTAAATCCGGATATTTTTCCGCTTCAAATAGCGAACAAAAGATAAAATCTGATTATGATAAGAGTAATAACGGAGAAAACAGGGAATATATTAAAAATAACACAGTGAATATTGAAAGCTTCAGCGAAAACGCCGTTAAAGTGCTTGACTTTTTAAATCAAGGCGAGGCGGTTACCGATAAAATAATTGAGAAAACTGGATTATCGGCCGCAGAGGTGCTGGCTGCGGTCACTGAGCTTGAAATAATGGGAGCGATAGAAGTTCTCGCTGGCAATATATGCAGAATAAAGTAAAATTAACCTATATAGTGAAAAGGGTGTTTAAATGCGAAAATTACTTATAGTCGAGTCTCCGGCCAAGGCCAAGACGATAAAGAAATATCTCGGCGGTGATTTTGAGGTAACCGCATCAATGGGTCATGTGCGCGATTTGCCGAAGTCTAAGCTGGGCGTGGACATCGAGCACGGCTTTGAGCCAAATTATGTTGATATAAAGGGCAAAGAGGAGCTTATAGATAAGCTTAGAAATGCGGCGGCGAACAGCGATGAAGTATATCTCGCGACCGACCCTGACCGCGAGGGCGAGGCAATATCGTGGCACTTGGCAGAAATGCTTGCGCTTGACGAAAAAGCGAAAAATCGCGTAACTTTTAATGAGATAACCAAGTCGGCCGTCAGAGAGGGCATGAAAAATCCGCGGTGTATAGACATGGATTTGGTAAACGCCCAGCAGGCGCGGAGAATACTTGACAGGATAGTCGGCTATAAGATAAGCCCGTTTTTGTGGAAGAAGATAAAGCGCGGCCTTTCTGCCGGACGCGTACAATCGGTTGCCGTCAGGCTCATAGTAGACAGAGAAGAGGAAATAAGAAAATTTAAGCCTAAGGAATATTGGACAATAGACGCCGCACTCACCCCTCCGGGCAAGAAGAGAGCTTTTATGTCGCATCTTTACAGCAAGGTCGGCGGCAAAAAACTTAATATTGAAAATGAGCAGCAGGCGGATGAGATACTGTCGGCTGTTAAAGATAAGGACTTTATTGTCACAAAGCTTGTAAAGGGCAAGCGCAAGAAGACGCCTGCGCCTCCCTTTATAACGTCAACACTGCAGCAGGACGCTTCGCGCCGGCTCGGCTTTACGGCACAGCGCACAATGAAGGCGGCGCAGCAGCTTTATGAGGGCGTAGATATACAGGGCATGGGTTCTACCGGACTTATAACATATATGAGAACCGACTCGCTGCGCGTATCTGACGAGGCGAGACAGGCGGGAAATGAATATATACTCTCAAAATACGGCAATGACTATCTTCCGGCAAAGCCGCGGTATTATAAGACAAAAAACGGTGCACAGGACGCTCACGAGGCAGTGCGTCCGACAATGCCGAGCTTGGCTCCGTCAGATATTAAAGACAGCCTTACATCCGACCAGTATAAAATATATAAGCTTATATGGGAACGGTTTATTGCAAGCCTTATGGCAGAGTGTATACAGGACACTGTCAAAGCGGACATAACGGCCGGCGATTATTTGTTTAAATCCAGCGGATTTACCGTGAGGTTTGACGGATACACTGTGCTTTATGAAGAGAGCAAGGATGAAGAGGATGAAAATTCCGGCGCACTGCCGCCGCTAAGCGAGGGCGACAAGCTCGGCGTTAAGCAGATTGATAAGAATCAGCACTTTACACAGCCGCCGGCAAGATATACTGAAGCGACGCTTATAAAGGCGCTGGAAGAGTATGGAATAGGCCGTCCAAGCACATATGCCCCTATAATTACGACGATACTCAACCGCGAATATATTGAAAGGGACGAAAAGCAGAAAAAGATGCTGAGACCGACAGTTCTCGGTGAAGTGACCACCAAGCTCATGGAGGAGCAGTTTAAAGACATAGTAGATATTGACTTTACAGCGCACATGGAGACGGAGCTTGACGAGATTGAAGAAGGAAAGCTCGACTGGGTCAAAATGCTTGATAATTTTTACAGCGGATTCAGCAATACGCTGGAAAACGCTGAAAAGGCTATGGACGGCACGCGTGTTAAAATCCCAGACGAGGTTACTGATGTTATATGCGAAAAGTGCGGCCGCAACATGGTAATAAAGAGCGGGCGCTTCGGCAAATTTTTGGCCTGTCCGGGATATCCGGAATGTAAGAATACAAAGCCCATTGTAAAAGAGACTCCGGGATTTTGCCCGGTATGCGGCGGAAAGATGCTGCAGAAAAAGTCCAAAAACGGCCACAAATATTTTGGCTGTGAAAAGTCGCCGGAGTGCAAGTTTATGACTTGGGACGAACCGACGGCGGAGGCTTGTCCAAATTGCGGAAAGACGCTGTTCAAGCGCCGCGGCGGGCTTATGGTATGTCTTAACGAGGGCTGCGGCTATGAGAAAAAGGCTGAGCGAAAGACACGCGCTAAAAAATCCGTAAAAGAGGCGGATAAATAATGCATATAACAGTAGTAGGCGCGGGGCTTGCCGGATGTGAAGCGGCATGGCGCATAGCCAACAGCGGAATTAAGGCAACGCTTATTGAGCAAAAGCCCGGCATTATGTCCGATGCACATAAAAGTCCGCTGTTTGCCGAGCTGGTATGCTCTAATTCCCTCAAAGCAGAGCGTGTTGCGACGGCCGCCGGCATGCTTAAGGAAGAAATGCGCCGGCTTAACTCGCTTTGCATAGAAGCGGCGTATACCTGCAAAGTCCCTGCCGGCGGCGCACTGGCAGTGGACAGGGATAAATTTTCACAGTATATTACAGACAAAATAAGGGCGCATAAAAATATCGAGATTATTGAGCGTGAGCAGACGGATATTCCAGAAGGAGTATGCATAATAGCCACGGGTCCGCTTACCTCCGGCGAAATGGCTGAGAGCATAAAGATGCTGTTTGACGAGGAATATCTCAGCTTTTACGACGCTGCTGCGCCGATTGTGACGGCCGGCAGCATAGACATGGAGAAGGCGTTTTTTGCCTCGCGCTATGACAGGGGTGTTGGCGACGATTACATAAACTGCCCGTTTGACAAACAGCAGTATGAGGCATTTATAGACGCGCTGCTGTCGGCGGAGCGGGCGAAAACGAGCGATGCGGACAAGCATGGAGTATATGAGGGATGTATGCCCATAGAGGTGCTTGCGTCGCGAGGACACGACGCGCCGCGGTTTGGGCCGATGAAGCCGGTGGGACTTGTTAATCCGGCAACTGGCCGCCGACCGTGGGCTAATGTCCAGCTAAGACGGGAAAACAGCGAGGGTACGCTTTATAATATTGTCGGATTTCAGACTAATTTAAAATTTGGCGAGCAAAGGCGTGTGTTTTCGCTTATACCCGGCCTTGAAAACGCCGAATTTGTACGGTATGGCGTAATGCACCGCAATACATTTTTAAACTCGCCGAAGCTTCTTGGCTGCGATTTATCTTTAAAAAGATTGCCGCGGCTTTTTTTTGCTGGGCAGATTACCGGCGTTGAAGGGTATATGGAATCGGCCGGCAGCGGTATAATTGCAGGAATTAACGCAGTAAGAAAACTACAGGGCAAAAGCGGTATAGTTTTTCCGGCAGACACAATGCTTGGCGCGCTTATGCAGCATGTGGGCCAGTCAGAGTCAAAAAACTTTCAGCCAATGGGCGCAAACCTTGGTATTTTGCCGCCGTTGTGTTATACTGTAAAGGATAAGCGCGAACGGTATGCAGCGATAACAGAGAGAGGCCTGCGTTCGTTTGACAGGTATGCAGCGGATAACGGCGTAAATGCGGATTTAAATCTTTAGCTGTCCGTCCGGCACGAGTATCGAATAAGGGATGAATGCAGAATTTTAGCATATTTGTTAATTGCCGTGCAGGCAAGTCTGACGGGCATTTGAAAAAAGCTGCTGACATCTGCTCCTTAGCTTACAAGCTGATATTTATTAATATATGCAATATGCATAAGTGTGGCATTGGCTATTAAAATAGCGTCGAATGATGGATTTTCTGAGCTTTTATATAGGGCGTGCCATACTGCATGGCTTTATCTTTAAATATATTTACCGCACAGCGGTATAAAAATATAACAGATGAAGGGGAGACCTTGAAATGAAGGTAATAATAGACGCATTCGGCGGTGACAACGCACCTGAGGAAATAATAAAGGGATGCGCGGACGCTGTTCTGGAGTATGGTGTTGAGGCGGCGCTGTGCGGCGATGAGAAAAAGATAACTCAAGCGGCGGCGCAAATGAATATAAGCCTTGAAAATATTAAAATAATTCCGGCAGACGGCGTAATAACTATGGAGGACGACCCAAATCTTATAGTAAAGGAGAAAAAGAACTGTTCCATGGCGGAGGGCATGCGCCGCCTTGCCGACGGTGAATATGATGCGTTTGTAACGGCCGGAAGCACCGGCGCAGCAGTCATGGGGTCTACATTTATAGTAAAGCGCATAAAAGGTGTAAAAAGAGCGGCGCTGGCTCCTATAATGCCAAGTGCAAAAAAGGGAATAATGGTAATAGACATTGGTGCAAACGCTGAGTGTCGGCCGGAGATGCTGGTACAGTTCGGACTTATGTCGTCGATTTATATGGAATATGCTGAAAAGGTAAAAAGTCCAAAGGTTGGACTGCTCAACATAGGCGTGGAAGAAACGAAGGGTACTCCGCTGCAACTTGAGGCATATCGTATGCTTAAAAAGGCGCCGCTTAACTTCATCGGCAACATAGAAGCAAGAGAGGTGCCGTCAGGAGACTGCGACATAATAGTGACTGATGGATTTTCCGGCAATATAGTGCTTAAGCTTACCGAAGGGGTAGCAATGTATCTTTTCGGTATGGTAAAAAGCGCTTTTAGGACAAATGCTAAAACCAAGCTTGCCGCTGCACTCATGATGCCGCAGCTAAAACAGCTTAAAAAGAAAATGGACTATACTGAATACGGCGGCGCACCGCTTATAGGCATATCGAAACCAGTTATAAAGGCGCACGGCAGCTCTGATGCAAATGCGCTTAAAAACGCCGTACGTCAGGCAATTCGCTACAGTGAGAGCGGAGTAATATCTAAAATAGAGGAAATTATGCCGTCACTTAACGAACAGATAAAGGCGGCGCAGTCGGCTCAGTAAATCACTGCACCTACCCAGCAGTGATTAATTTGTACTGCCTTTGCGGTATGCCGAATTTTTCGTCGC
>CAJFJP010000063.1 GCA_904384255.1 Candidatus Timburyella stercoris | reverse complement strand
ATAAAGCCGGGGCTTGAGGATTTGTGTGTGTCAAGAACATCTGTAAAATGGGGCATTCCGGTTGATTTTGACCCGGAGCATGTTATTTATGTGTGGATTGACGCACTTTCAAACTATATAACGGCGCTGGGCTATGGTTCGGATGACGAGTCGCTTTATAAAAAGTACTGGCCGGCGGATGTGCATCTTATGGCTAAGGACATAGTGCGATTCCATTCAATAATATGGCCGGCAATACTAATGGCGCTTGATGAACCGCTGCCTAAGAAGATATTTGCGCATGGCTGGCTGATGTTTGACGGCGATAAAATGTCAAAATCTAAGGGAAATGTTGTCGATCCGGTTGTGCTCAGCGATAGGTATTCGGTAGACGCCATAAGATATTATCTTTTAAAAGAGATACCGTTTGGCACTGACGGCTCTTTTACCAACAGAGCCTTCATAAACCGTATAAATTCCGATCTTGCAAATGATCTTGGCAATCTTGTGTCGCGCAGCGTGTCTATGGCTGTTAAATATTTCGGCGGCGATATACCAGCAAAACGCGAGAGCGGGGAGTATGATGACGATTTAATCTCTACAGCGGCAGCGGTAAAGGCAGAGGTGGAGGAGCACCTCGACGGACTGCAGTTTACAAAGGCGCTTACGTCACTTTGGCGTCTAATTTCACGGGCAAATAAGTATATTGATGAGACGGTGCCGTGGGTGCTCGGTAAGGACGAAAGCAAAAAAGACAGGCTTGCCTGTGTTATATACAATCTCTGTGAGACACTGAGAATAATATCGGTGCTGCTGACCCCATTTATGCCGCATACAGCCGAGAGCATACAAAAGCAGATAGGTGTATCAGGTGATGAGATCACTTGGGACAGCACTGAAAGATTTGGCGCTCATACCGGCAGCGGAATAAGCAAGGGCGAAAATCTATTTCCACGTCTTGATACGGAAAAAGAATTAGAGGAACTACAGGCGCTGCTTGAAAAATCTAACAAGCAGGCTAAAAAAGCAGTAAAAGAAGAAAAGTCCAATACTGCTGAAAGCATGCAAAAGCCTCAGATAGAGATTGACGACTTTTTAAGGTCCGAACTGACAGTGTGCAAGGTTATTGACTGCGAAAAAATAGAAAAGGCCGATAAACTGCTTAAATTTACTTTGTTTGACGGCAGCAGCGAGCGCACGGTAGTCTCCGGTATTGCAAAATATTATTCGCCTGATGAGCTTAAGGGACACAATGTAATAGTTGTTACAAATCTTAAGCCGGCAAAGCTTAGAGGAGTAGAGTCAAACGGTATGATACTTTCTGCCGATACTCCCGACGGCGGCATAAAAGTTGTGTTTGCCGACGATATACCTGCCGGCGGCAAGTTAAGATAAGCTTGTAAATTTGATGTGTACTATATGCAGGAAGGTAAAATTTGGCATATTTAGGACCGAAATGTTCTGCCAGAGAAAGCTAGTCTGAAATCGTCGTTAGGCGGACGGCAAAACGGCCGCTGCAGTCGAAGCCGATATACCTGCTTGCAGTAAAATGATATCTCTTGTCTGCATTTTACATTGCAGCATGCATATAAGAAAAAGAGAGTGATGTTGCCGTATACCAAAGCTAAGCTGAAAATGATGTGGTATGGCGTAATATCATAGTAGCTGCATATAAGGAAAAGCGGACTTATGTAATATGCAGTATGGGCATATCAGAAATTTTCGGCACATTGATACTAAATTCGTTATGTGCGGTTTGTCTGGCAGATATATTTTGACAGCACATATCAGGCATGTTGTCTGTTATGCAGAGGCCCCGCCGCTCTATTTGACGGCAGGGCTTTTTTGCTGGTTTAAGCTTGTTGGACCAATGGGAAAATCCGGACATTTGGCAGAAATGGCTTAATAAAAATGATTGACCTTATAAACACCAACTTTTGTAGAGCAAAACATAGAATGCGCCAAGAGTCAGCCAACCTTACCGGCTGTATTTATCTAAGGCAAACGATGGTTTATGGTGCGGATGTATTATTTCACTATCTTAAAGTTACAGCTGAAATCACTCAGCTATATTGCTCATACAGAATATTGCTTTGCTAAATGCTTTTGACAGCGGTGAATTCATTTGCCGCTGGTAGGCTGCATGAACTTATGAAAGGAAAGAAAATGAAGGATATAATATTTGACACCCATGCACATTATGACATGAGTAGATTTGATGCTGACAGGGAAGCGCTGCTCTCCTCTTTGCCTGAAAAAGGGGTATGTGCTGTTATAAACTGCGGAACCAATATAGAAAGCTCACAAGCATCAATAGCTTTAGCCGAAAAGTATGACTATTTTTACGCTGCATGTGGAATATACCCGCACGACTGGGATGGCGGGAAAATCATGAGTATTGAGTCTATTTTAAATAAGCTGCGTAAATTATCGGCGAATAAAAGGGTTGTTGCAATAGGCGAAATAGGGCTGGACTACCGTTATGACGGAACCGACCGAGCTGTACAAAAGGAAATTTTCATAAAACAGCTTGAACTTGCGGAGGAACTTAATCTTCCCGTCATACTGCACGACGGCGAAGCTCACGGCGATATGATGGATATACTTAGAAGATATAAGCCTCGCGGTGTTTTGCACTGCTTTTCCGGCAGTGTGGAAATGATGCGTGAGGTGACACGGCTGGGCCTATATGTGGGCATAGGCGGTGCGCTGACTTTCAAAAATGCTGTAAAAAGGACGGCAGTAGTAAAATCTGTGCCGGAAGAGTATCTGCTGTTTGAGACAGACGCACCTTACATGGCGCCGGTTCCATGCCGCGGCCAGAGATGCGACTCATCTATGATTGCCTTTACCGCTGAAAGAGCCGCCGAAATACGCGGAGTTGACAAGTCATATATTCTTGAAAAAGCATCTGAAAACGCCTGCCGGCTTTTTAAAATTAAGCTGTGACGATTGTACAGACCAGTGGCAGCAAAATCGAGTTCTTTGCCGCTGGTCATTTTATCGATGATATTGAAAAAGATAAAATCTTTACCGCTTTGGCGGAGAAAAATACGAGAAGAATATTTTGCATTTGCATCAAAAGATGTTAAATTGGTAATAGTTTCTGCTTGACACACTGTAAGTTCCTGTATACATCGAAAGTAGAAAACAGATAGTATTATTTCAGATTTATAGTACCGTCAATATTTCGGCAAGTTTTTACAATGCAAATTTGCCAATATTTTTCTTAAAATAGGCAAGTGTATATATCAGCTTGACAAAATATACACATGGCGGTATAATATAAAAAATTAAAAATATTGTTGATTTACACAAATTTAGTATAAATTTAAGACTGCTTTTTTGCTGTTATAGTAAAAAGTTGTTTTAAAATAAATATATTGCTGACGGAATAAGTTGATGATAATGAGACATACAAAAATTTTAGTTTGACCGAGCACCGGGGCAGCGTTTGTTGATAAAACGAATGTTGCTCTTTTTTGCTGTATACTGCATAGCGTGTCTTGCAAGTAAGCGGCTTTAATAAGTCCATTTAGAATATTATAAATAATATTGAAACGAAAAATGGGAGGTATTATGAGCAGATTAAGCATAATTACTCAAAGTAAGGCTCAGACGACTATTGAAGAGCTTTACAAAGATCTTGAAAGGCGAATAAGCGCCAGTCCGTCGGGACTTTGTCCGGTAGACTTGGCAGCATCGTTTCTTAAGATGTGCCATGCACAGTCCTGCGGCAAATGCGTGCCGTGCAGGGTTGGACTTGGCCAGCTGCAAAAGCTGATGGAGGATGTGCTGGACGGAGAGGGCACATTGGAAACCATTGATATGATTGAAAAAACAGCAAAGAACATATACTACACCGCTGACTGTGCGATAGGATATGAAGCGGCGGAAATGGTGCTTAAGGGCATTAAAGGCTTTCGCGATGATTTTGAGGAGCATGTACTGCGCGGCCGCTGCAAGCTGGAGCTTAATCAGCCGGTACCATGTGTTTCACAGTGCCCGGCAGGCGTCGATATACCAGGCTATGTCGCGCTGGTGGCCGAAGGCAGATATGGCGATGCTGTGCGTCTAATAAGAAAGGATAATCCGTTGCCGGCGGTGTGCGGGCTTATATGTGAGCATCCCTGCGAGGTGCGCTGCCGTCGCACGATGATGGACGATCCTGTCAATATTCGCGGCCTCAAGCGCTTTGCCGTTGAAATGGCCGGCGATGTACCGCTGCCGGTTCCGGCGGTATCTACCGGCAAAAAGGTCGCTGTAATAGGCGGCGGCCCATGTGGAATAAGTGCGGCATATTACCTTACACTGATGGGTCATGAGGTTACTATTTTCGAGCAGCGGAAAAGGCTGGGCGGTATGCTTCGATATGGTATACCAAATTACCGCCTGCCGCGGAAGGTGCTGGACGAGGAAATTGAGCAGCTTTTAAGCCTCGGCATAAAGGTAAAAACCGGTGTTACGATAGGTGAAAATCCGAGTATTGTTGATTTGAGAAATGAATATGACGCTGTTTACATAGCCATAGGCGCGCATATTGACCGCAAGATAGGCATTGAGGGCGAGGACGCTAAGGGTGTTATCTCAGCGGTGGAGATGCTGCGCGGCATAGGCGACGATGAGATGCCCGACTTTACCGGCAAGGACATAGTGGTAATAGGCGGCGGCAATGTCGCAATGGACGTTGCGCGTTCGGCAATAAGGCTGGGCGCTAAAAGCCTGAAAATAGCCTACCGCCGCCGTGCCGTTGATATGACGGCCATGCCGGAAGAGGTAGAGGGCGCTATAGAAGAGGGCTGTGAGCTGCTTGACCTTCATTCTCCTCTCCGCATTGAAAAGGACAAGGACGGTAACGTCGCAGCGCTATGGGTACAGCCGCAGATTATCGGCCCTATAAAGAATGGCAGGGCGGCTCCTGTAGACTCAAAGCAGGGTGAGGTAAGACTTGCCTGCGACATGGTGATAGTGGCTATAGGCCAGGGCATTGAGTCAAAGGCTTTTGAGAAATACGGTGTAACGGTAAAAAGGGGTGTTATAGATGCCCTTAACTGGAGCGGCGTTAATACCAAAGATTTAACCGGCATATTTGCTGGCGGCGACTGCGTTACCGGCCCGGCAACAGTTATACGTGCGATAGCTGCCGGTAAGGTCGCGGCAGCCAATATAGATGAATTTTTAGGCTATAATCATGTAATATCGACGGATGTAAAAATACCTGAAGTGCGGCTGGATGACAGGATAAGCTGCGCCAGGGTGAACATGAAGGAGCGCAACCCTTCCGAAAGAGCGAAGGACTTCAATATGATAGAATGCTGCATGACAAAGGAGGAGGCCGATCAGGAATCAAGACGCTGCCTGCGCTGCGACCATTTCGGCTTTGGTATTCTTAAGGGAGGAAGGGTCGAGAAATGGTAAACATAACGATAAACGGACAGAAAATAAAAGTAAAAGAGGAAACCACAATTTTAGACGCGGCTAAAAGTGCGGGCATAAAAATTCCAACACTTTGTTATCTTAAGGACATAAATGAGATAGGTGCCTGTCGTGTCTGCGTAGTTGAGGTTGAGGACTGCACAAAGCTTGTTACCGCCTGCAACAACAAGGTAAAAGAGGGCATGGTTATACATACCAACAGTCCCAAAGTACGCGAGAGCAGAAAAAACAATGTTGAGCTTATACTCTCACAGCACGACTGCAGATGTGCAATATGCGCGCGCAGCGGCAACTGCAGTCTTCAAAAAATAGCGAACGATTTGGACATATTGGGCCTGCCTTTTGAGACAAAGCTGCCCAAGGCTGCTTGGCCGGCGGACTTCCCGCTTATAAGAAATGCGCAGAAATGCATTAAGTGCATGAGATGCGTTCAGGTGTGCGACAAAATTCAGGATTTGCATATTTGGGATATTGCCGGCACCGGTTCAAGGACAACGATAGACGTTTCCCGCAACAGGCGTATAAAGGAATCTGACTGTGCTCTTTGCGGACAGTGCATAACTCATTGTCCGGTAGGAGCTTTAAGAGAACGCGACGATGTTGACAAGGCGCTTGACGCTTTAGCTGATCCGGAAAAGATTACTGTTGTACAGATAGCGCCGGCTGTCCGTGCCGCATGGGGCGAGGCCTTTGGCCTGTCAAGAGAATTTGCAACGGTAAAACGTCTTGTGTCTGCACTGCGCAAAGTTGGATTTAACTATATTTTTGATACAGACTTCAGCGCTGATCTCACCATAATGGAGGAGGCAAGCGAGTTTTTGGAGAGACTTAAAAATGGTGAAAACACGGTGTTCCCGATGTTTACATCATGCTGTCCCGGCTGGGTGCGCTTTATAAAGTCACAGTATCCGGACATGGTAGATCAGCTCTCCAGTGCAAAGTCACCGCAGCAGATGTTTGGTGCTATTGCGAAATCTTATTATGCTCAGCTACTTGGCGTTGAGCCGTCGAAGATATATTCAATATCCGTTATGCCATGCGTCGCTAAAAAGCATGAAGCGGCGATACCTGTAATGAATGACGCAGGCAGTGGTCCGGATGTTGACCTTGTGCTGACAACAAGGGAAATTGAGCGTCTCATACGCGCTGAGCATATAAATGTCGATAATCTTGATGAGGAAGAGTTTGACTCTCCGCTTGGCATAGGCTCCGGCGCCGGAGTCATATTCGGCGCAACCGGCGGCGTTATGGAAGCGGCGTTGAGGACGGCCTACTATTTTGTCACAGGTCGTAATCCTGACCCTGACTCTTTCAGCAAGGTGAGAGGCATGGATGGCTGGAAAGAAGCTGAGTTTAACTTGGCTGGACAAACGCTTAAAGTAGCGGTAGCCAGTGGTCTGGGCAATACCAGGAGACTTATGGAAGCCATACGTAAGGGCAGGGTTCAGTACCATTTTGTAGAGATTATGGCATGTCCGGGCGGATGTGCCGGCGGCGGCGGACAGCCGATAGCCGACGGCGAGGAACGGGCAGAGGAGCGCTGCGAGGTGCTGTACGGGCTTGACAAAGTCAATAATCTCAGATTTTCACACGAAAATCCATCTATAAAAAAATGCTATGAGGAATATTTGGGTGAGCCGCTGTCGCATTTATCGCATGAGCTGCTGCATACCGATCATCATGCATGGACAATGCCGGGCGAGGTTAATTAATTTGTGCTGGCAAATGCAGAACGATTTTAAGGGCGCTTCAGCCGTTTAATTAAATGTGTACGCCGCCAAAGCTGATTTTATATGCTTTGGCGGCGTTTTAATGACTTTAAGACAAACAAGACCATATCTTGTGCCATAGAAAAAGATAAAGTTTCAATGAAAACATTCCCGTCCAAAGGTATGCTTTTTGTATGGACAAAAGTATACAGAAGAATAAATAACTATGTATTGCTGCAACATTGTAACAATATTGCAGCAAGGCTGCGTGTATCAAACACAACTCGTTTGCGAGCGGCAGGACGATGTCCAAATTTATTGTAATAGGTGATATTTATGGAGCAGAATATATATGATAATCCAGAATTTTTCAGCGGATATTATGAGCTAAGAAGCCGCAGTGACAATTACAATGATTTGCTAGAGCAGCCTGCCATGGCAAATCTTTTACCGGATTTGCGCAGAAAGTCTGTACTGGACTTGGGCTGCGGCTTTGGCCGAAACTGTTTAGATTTTATAAACCGCGGCGCTATACACGTTGTGGGCATCGATATATCGGAAAAAATGCTTAATGTTGCAAGGTCTGAGTCGAGTAATGAAAAAATTGAATATATAAATATGAGTATGACCGACATCTCACAATTAAATGAAAAGTTTGATTTTGTATACAGCTCGCTCGCATTTCACTATGTAGAGAATTTTGCAAAACTGATAAGCAATATATATTCTGTGTTAAATGACGGCGGATTTCTGCAGTTTTCACAGGAGCATCCAATAGTGACGGCAACAAACAACAACGTTGGCGGAATGATAAATTATGATGAAAATGGAAATCCGGTATCATATACATTTTCAAATTATAATCAAAGCGGACAAAGAGTTATAAACTGGTTTGTTGACGGAGTGGAAAAATATCACCGCACAATGGGCGAGATACTTACGGCAGTAGCCGATGCCGGCTTTATAATTAAAAACGTATGTGAGACATGTCCAACAAAAGAGGTGATTGAAAAATATCCGTTTATGGAGAGAGAATATATAAAGCCAAATTTTTTAATTGTAAAAGCCCAAAAGTAATGCCTCACTTTGTATGGCATAATGTGTTGACTTGCGATGAAATCAAATTTTATGTAAAAGCTCTCTATATGGCGTATAATGCCGAACAGAGAGCTTTTATATATATGATTAAGGATGATTGATTATATGACAATGAGAAAATCAAGTGTATACAGAATTTGGATTCATAAAAAATTTTCTTACTTAGTTTAAGCATTAAGAATAGGCGTATTGTACTACCTTAGTACATTGCAAAAATCAGAAATTAAGGTTTACGGGATAATGGACCCATTTGACGAACGGCGAAATGCAGCAAAAATTTTTATTATAAAGATTTTAGAATATATTTGTGAGTGCAGGAATTTCACTGTCTGCAAGATGTTTTATCTGTACAATTGTATATTTGCATTCTGATATAAATTGCGCTTTATTGCCGTATTTTATAAGCGGAGGAAGTCTTGATATTGCAAGACCCACATCATCAAGGTGCAAATGGCTGGTAAACGGAGCAAGTGTTTGCTCGGATTTTATCCATTCCTCTTCACTTTGTATGGCAAGCTCATATGCTTTGTCAAAATCGTCGTTTTCCGCTGCCTCAACAGCTTGAGAAATCATACCAATAATTTTGTCTTCGTGGCTTAATATTTGAATAATGCCAACTGTGCAGAAGAAAATTAATATGAGCATAAGTACTCCAGCGGCAATAAGCCTTTTCATAAAGAGACATTCCTTTCTATATATGAATATGAAAAATTTATTTAATGTTAAAATATAATATATTTGCAGCAGATATTTTATTGAGTGAAACGATAAACTTGACATTAAGCGAGGAGTAAATTTATTACTTAAAAATTGATACACTGATTTTATGCTGCTTTTTAAATACAGTGATATGTTAATAGCCGAAATAGAACATTGTACTAATAATAGGCATTTTTATATTGATTAATATGACTGAAAATTAATAACATCTGATTAATCAGTGGTCTTTATTTATAATAGTATAGTTTCCTTTTTCATCGGCTGTCATAAGAAAGACGTCTTTTGCCTTAATACGCCGCGTAATGAGGATATTTTCCAAATCCTTTTCGCTTAAGCCGCAACGGGCAAAGCTATCTTTTTTTATTTTTCCGTCAGAAATAATGCAGATGTTAAGCGCAGCATCGTTTGCAGGAGCTATATTTATATCTGACGGCGTGATCGGTTGCCTGTCAGCATTAAGCAGGACGCTGAGTTTTCCGGTGGTTTCAACTATTGCGTATTTCACATCATTTATATCAAATACCTCCTGCTGCCGCAGATTTTCCATAAGTTCTTCAGCAGTAAATCTGAGGTTTTTAAGGGCCTTTTGGTCTATTATTCCGTTGTTAATGACAATTGCCGGCCGGCCGTTTAAAATTCTGCGAAAGCGGTTGCTTTTGAGCGATATAACCGACAGCAGTATTTCTAAAATTATAAGTGTAAGAATGGCTATTACGCCGTTTATCAGCGGGCTGTTTAGATCAGACATAGGTATAGCCGCCAATTCTGCTATAAGTATGGTGATGACAAGCTCTTTTGGCTGCATTTCACCGATTTGCCTTTTTCCCATTAGCCTGAGCGCTATAACAACACAAACGTAAAGAATAACCGCCCTTATAAATGTAACTGCCATAATTACCTTTATTGCATGATTACTGCCTGTGATTAATCATGCCGCTCCTTTCACAAATGCTGACGGATAAAACTATAAATTAGCTTAAAAATGTTTTATACTGTACAAAAAAGTATTTAAAATTCAACAGCACTATTTTTTCCGAATTTTGGATATATATTCAAATATATATTTAAAAGCGTTTGAATAAATGTTCTTGGTCATGCCAGTAATTTTGATAAGATAAAAGTGCGGCACAAAATATCAAAAGGAGTGCATTAAACAACAAATGAGCATGTACGACATGTAATTAAGGAGCTTTTCTTTTATATTCGTCACTAAAGCTTTTCTGAATTTTATGCATCACCGAGGATTTTTACACAAGCAAAATAAAAATCCCTGCAGCTTAATTTAAAGCCCAGGGATTTATATTTAACCATGTCTAAAATATTAGAGCATATCGCCTAACAACTGAAAAATAATTCATTAATATAAAATTAATCTTATTTAACGGC
>CAJFJP010000062.1 GCA_904384255.1 Candidatus Timburyella stercoris | reverse complement strand
GCAAATTATGAGCAACTGATTTATTAAACCGCTGTTCCAGTTGTGTCGGCAGTTATCCGGCGGTCATATATCTATTGCAATTATACATGATATTGCGCCACGATACTGACAATAAATTACCAGCGTTTTATCCGCCTTTTCAATTGCATCTAAATAAGTCCAGCATATATTTATAAAGTTATATGCAATATTTCAGCACTCATTCATCACAAATTGCAGCGGCCAATTATTGGCTGATTTCGTCCAGCCTTTCTATTGCTATATGCTTTTGGAGAAAATGCCGTATCATTCATTTAATAGCATACAATACAAATAACAGCAAATTATCTGCTGATCTTACAGGACTTTCCCAATTGCTGTATTAGCTCTTCAAAGGATTATCTGCTTACTCAATTATACACAACAACACGATATTGCACAATGTTAAGACCGTGCAAATACACCTGACAATTATCGTCTGCTGAAGTTTACCCGCATTCAATAATGCACCGGATATCAGCAACAGTTCTTGCAGATTATCCTCCGCATTGCAGAACAAATCAAAAAGTGATACATCTGCCTGGAAAGTTAAAAATATCAGCCCAATATTATATTTTCTACCAGTCTGCCCATCTCAGTACAGCCTACAGTCTTTATTCCGTCCTCAGCTATATCTGGCGTACGCGCTACATTGAGTACATCAGCAACAGCCTTTTCAATATCGTCGGCGGCGGCTGGCTCATCAAGAGAAAAGCGCAGCATCATTGCTGCAGACAAAATAGTCGCCAGCGGATTTGCTATATCCTTTCCGGCAATATCCGGCGCCGATCCATGTATCGGCTCATAAAGTCCTCGCGCGTCCCCATTTAGGCTGGCGGAGGCAAGCATTCCTATCGAACCGGCTATCTGCGATGCTTCATCAGAAAGTATGTCGCCGAACATATTGCTTGTGACAATTACATCAAACTGCTTGGGATTGCGCACTAGCTGCATGGCAGCGTTGTCTACATACATGTGCGTAAGCTCTACCTCAGGATATTCCTCTGCTACCCTTTTGACCACAGAGCGCCAAAGCTTTGACGATTCAAGCACATTTTCCTTGTCGACAGAGCACAGCCGCTTTGAGCGCTTCATGGCAAATTCAAAAGCCATGCGTGCTATTCTTTCAATCTCCGGCACAGAATAGCATTCAGTATCAAACGCTGCCGGAGCACCGTTTACTTCTCTTTGTCCCTTATCGCCGAAATATATTCCGCCGGTAAGCTCGCGGACAATGAGTATATCAAGGCTGTCGCCGATTATTTCGTCCTTAATAGGAGAGGCAGATTTGAGTGGTGCAAATATTTTGGCCGGACGCAGGTTAGCAAAAAGTCCAAGCGCCTTGCGTATGCCGAGCAATCCGCGTTCCGGTCGCAAATTAGACGGCAGACTGTCCCATTTATATCCGCCGACCGCGCCAAGCAGCACTGCGTCGGCAGCCTTGCAGCTATCTATAGTCTTCTGTGGCAGCGGCTCGCCAGCCTCGTCCACCGCAATGCCGCCTATAAGAGCCTCCTCAAACTCTATATCTATATTGTGCTTTTTACTTACAGCTTTCATTACTCCGCAGGCGGCATTAACTATTTCAGGACCTATGCCGTCGCCTTTAAGCAATACTACCTTTTTTACTGACATATTTATCTTTCCTTTCCCTGTGTAATAATCTTATTGTAATGCGCTGCTATTGCACTTTAAGCAGCAAAATGATATTTATCGTCTAATAAGCTTTTTATTAATACTCATAAGTCAAAATTGGTCTTTTTAACGGCCACTTGCTACAGCAGATTTCGCCGTCATGCTGCAAACAGCGCTTTGTTTGGCTTTTTGAAAATATATGCTTCTATAACTAATCATACTAATATATTTTGCCGCATACTTTCTAAAGCCGCGCTAAAATCTATAGGCATACATCACCTGCAACATAATATAAATGCTTTAACCGTTTAATCGGCGAATTATGCGCTCTGTACTGTGTATGCGCATTCACAAGGCAGCAGCATATTGTGTGATTTTATTTTTGCCATAACGGTCCCGCTTTTCTGTGCCTGAGTATGGACACAGCGGCGTTTTGCCATCTGTTGGCGGCTGACGTTGCTTATATAAAGCAGTGTGCGCGACGTCAGGCTTTCATACTTGCGCAAAGCGGGGCATGAAAGCCTGATGCCGTCAAATATCGAAACGAAGAAGGTGTACCTATATTTTCATGGCGAGAATATTCGGTGCCATGTGCATCCGTTTACTCCTTCTCCTCCCCGTCTGCTCACCAACCACTTCATATATAAACTATATATAGGCAAATTAAGAGCATTTTAAAAATTTATTTTCTTTCTTTACTCTTTAAGTCCCTGTTTATGGCGCATATTATTCCCTTAAGAGATGCATGGTTTATATTGCTGGCAATACCCACGCCAAAAATGGATTTTCCCTCTTTATTTTTCAGCTCAATATACGCCACCGCCTTTGAATCAGCGCCGGAGGATATTGCATGCTCGCTGTAGGACATAAATTCATAATCGCTTATGCCAATACTCTTGAGCGCTGTAAAGAAAGCGTCTATAGGTCCGTTTCCAACGCCGGATATTGCTCTTTCGCCGTCCGGCGTCAAAATTGTACCGTCAAAGTGCACCTTTGAGCCGCTTTCGTCCGATTCCTCATGCACGCTTTTTTTAACAAGCTTATACTTACCAGTAAAATTAATATATTCATCCTCAAATATTTTAAATACCTCACTTGCATCCAGCTCGGTGCCTGCCTCGTCACAGGCTTTTTTTATTATATCGCCAAACTCAACATGCATTTTTTTCGGCAAATCATAGCCCAGCGAGCGCATTACAAATGCCGCGCCGCCCTTGCCCGACTGGCTGTTTATGCGTATAATCGGCTCATATTCACGCCCTACGTCGGCAGGATCTATCGGCAGATACGGCACCTCCCAGTAGTCGGAGTCCGTCTCTCTCATATACTGTACGCCTTTGTTTATTGCGTCCTGATGAGATCCGGAAAACGCCGTAAATACAAGCTTGCCGGCATATGGATGTCTCTCATGCACCTTCATAGATGTAGCGTCCTCATATATCTTTTTTACATGGTTTATATTGCTGAAGTCAAGATGCGGATCCACGCCCTGACTGTACATATTAAGTGCCAGCGTAACAATATCGACATTTCCCGTTCTCTCGCCGTTGCCAAATAAAGTGCCCTCAATTCTGTCGGCGCCGGCCAGCAGCGACAGCTCCGCCGTCGCAATACCGGTGCCACGGTCGTTATGCGGATGTATACTGATTATCGCCGAATCTCTGTGCTTTAAATTGTCGCAGAAGTACTCTATCATATCGGCAAATCTGTTTGGAGTACAGCATTCAACCGTGCTGGGCAGATTGAGTATTATTTTATTGTCCGGCGTTGCGCCTATCTCTTCAATAACCCTGTCGCAAATCTCAACCGCATAGTCGCACTCGGTGCCGGAAAAGCTCTCAGGCGAATATTCATATCTAATATTTGTGTCGCCCACCTCAGACTCCATCTGCTTTATGAGACGAGCAGCGTCGACGGCTATCTGCGTTATGCCTGCCTTATCCTTGTGGAATACCACCTTGCGCTGCAGCGCTGATGTGGAGTTATAGAAATGCAGTATTACGTTTTTTGCGCCCTTTATAGCCTCAAATGTGCGCTTAATAAGATGCTCGCGGCACTGCACCAGCACCTGTATTGTCACATCGTCGGGTATGTGTCCGCCCTCAATCAGCTCCCTTAAAATCTCATATTCCGTATTTGAAGCCGACGGAAAGCCTACCTCTATTTCTTTAAAGCCTACCTCTACAAGCAGCTTGAAAAACTCCACCTTTTGCTCAAGATTCATCGGGTTGACAAGCGCCTGGTTGCCGTCTCTTAAATCGACGCTGCACCAAACAGGCGCTTTTGTTATCACATTATCAGGCCACTTGCGGTTTTTAATTTCCACATTTTTAAATGGAATATATTTCTCAAATCCCTTCTTCATTTATATACACCTCACTTAAAGATTTTTGACCCTTTATAGTTAACGCCGCTATGCGGCAAATATTAAACGAATAAGTTCAATTGTACTATCCTCTGCTTTGTATGTTTAAAGACCTGTGCCTGTGCAAAGCATTTTGATGTAAATTTCTCAAATTCTGCCGATGATGAGATGGCGCTTTTGGGGTTTCTTTACATTTGCATCGGCATTAATCGCTTATATAAAATCAAAACGCCCCCTGCTGATAGACAGCAAGGGGCGAGAATAAACATCACGCGGTACCACCCTATTTTGACCGAATAATTCGGCCCTCTGCGACCTCCGACAAGGCCCGGCGTATAACGCCGCCACACGTATTGCCCTACATTATCAGGCAATATACTCAGGAGTGAGCTATACATATCCGCCTACGTACCGGCTCGCACCAGCCGCCGGCTCTCTTAAACGCCAAGCAAGATATCTTTTCTCCGTCAACGTATATAAAGTTATATTTAATATATATTATATCCGCCTGTTTATGATTTGTCAACACACTTTTACAATATTAATCCGCACGGTCCAGATTTTCGCACTAAATATAGCCGTATATCATATGCGGAAATTCAGTAGTTCTGCGGCATACCGTTGAAAATGTATTTCATTGTACTAAAGCGCCGCTAAGCAAGGATATTTAGTCATCATCGCCGACTGCCGGATATGCCCTGCCTGATTTATTCAAACTCTTCAGATATTTTAATTGCCGCTTTGTAAATGTCGCCTTTCTTAATTCCGGTATCCGCCGAAACCCGCTTCGCGGCTTCGCTTGCCGATACTCCTTCAGATATAAGCCTTGCCGCCTTAGCTGCTGCTTCTTCCAGACTCAATTCCGGCGCCGCTTCGTTTTTATTTCCATCTACAATTACCACTATTTCGCCCTTAGGAGAGACTTCCCCATATCTTTCCACGGCAGAGCTCAGCGTAGTACGTACAGTCTCCTCATATATTTTTGTTATTTCTCTTACTATGCATATCTTCCTGTCGCCAAAAATTTCGAGCATGTCTTTAAGCGTGCCAGACAGCTTATGCGGTGCCTCATAAAACACAAGAGTATGCGGATATACTTTTATCTCATTTAGCCTGGCAAGCTTATTTTTACGATTTACCGGCAAAAATCCCTCAAAAACAAATCTTCCGGTATACATGCCCGACACCGACAGCGCCGCGGTCAGCGCGCTTGGCCCCGGAACACTTACAACGTCTATTTCGTTTTCCGCACACAGCGAAACCAATTCAACGCCCGGATCGCTTATACACGGCATTCCGGCGTCGCTGACAATGGCGCAACTTTCTCCTAACATAAGCCTTTCAATAATCTGCCCGCCCCTGCCGTCTTTATTATAACCGTTATAGCTTATCATCGGCTTTTTTATATCCAGCGCGTTTAAAAGCTTGGAAGTAACGCGCGTATCTTCAGCGACTATAAAGTCAACGCCGGATAAAGTATCCGCCATACGCTCCGACATGTCGCCCAAATTTCCTATCGGAGTTCCTACCACATATAACTTTCCTGCCAAAGCCAACTCTCCTTTATAAATAGTGCAAAGTTAAGGCAATTCCCACAGCGGCAGCCTGTAAAACACGAAATGTAAAACTGTCTGCTTAGCCGCTTTATAAGTGTTATGTAAGCCGTTTCTTTTTACGGCTCTTGTTATATTAATCAATCAGCCATGAGTTCATAAGTGCGATTAATATTAACCAGACTTTCTATACTTTTTGCAAAATCTTACTTTCGTTTAAAAAGTATATAGCAAGAGCTTTTTCATAATTCATTGCTAAATCCATAATATTACTCAGCTTAATAAGATAATTAAAAGCACTAGTAAATTGTTGTCCGGCTCATTTTTTAAAGCACTGCGGAGGGTGGAGGATATTCTCTCTTTCATCTCTGAAGCAGCTTTAAATGGTTTTGACAGATTCCTTCATATGTCAGCACTTTCTGATCCATATAATTGGAACTGAAAAACTATCGATTTATCACTTGCCACACTGCTGGTTAACCCAGTTTTTCACTTCCAGGTCTATTCTTGAAAGTGGTATGCCTCTCACGAAAACTTTCTGATTTCTCTGTGCGGCTGACACTTTTGTGGTCCTTTTCTTAAACAACACAAATTCTTCAAAATAATATCTTTAGACCTTTCCTATCTGCCACTAATTATATCCATTGATCTTGTTAAGCATGAAGCAACAATAAAAACTACTTATCTACAAAACTGCCATATATACTTTTCATTTCCTCAGACCAACCGCCATTTTCCTCAATGATTAAATCCGGCATAACATTAAGCCCGGGACGTCCGCCCTTTCTGCCTTCAATCAGAAAAAGTGACGGGCACCTGCCAGCGCGCTGTATCACCATACGCAGACGTTTAGGCTCAATACCTGCGCCGCGCATGGCGCATATAGTGTCGGTGAGACGTTCGGTACGGCTGCAAAGGCACATCCTTCCTCCGAACTTAAGAAGATATTTCCCGGCGGCTGCAATATCGTCTATAGTGCACAGCTCTTCGTTTCTCGCGGCATTCAGCGCATCGTTTGCCGACCTTGCCCCGCTTCCGGCGCGTTTATATGGCGGGTTCATCGTTACAAGATCAAATATCCCGCTGTTTAAAATTCCCTTTAGTCGGCGCAAGTCGGCGCAGATAGGGCTGAAAATTTCGCCAAAGCTGTTTTTATCAGCCGAAAGTCGGCATAGCCCGACGGCCTCCGGCATAATATCCACGCCGTAAATTTTGCCGGCAAAGCCGTTTCTGCACCATATAAGCGGGATTATTCCGCAGCCGGTGCCGAGGTCGCATATAACACCGCTTTTGCCGGTTTGCGCAAAGTCTGCCAGCAATATTGCGTCGGTGCCGTACCTGTGATTTTCAGATACGAATATAACAACATTATTGCCAAGCGGCTGAGATACAGCTTCCATATTTTCACCCAATTTTATAAAAATATGATAATCTACAATTTAATAATTATAGACCATAAAATCAAACAATAAGATAAATAAATTATACACCAAATTTTCGTACCGTCAAAATATATAATACATCATAATATTTTAATTAAATTAAATATGCTTTTATTTCGCCATATTTATAAGAAATGCAACGTTACATGCGCAAAATATATCTCCCAAATCCATAATTTTAGCTGAAACTGTCCGATTTCAGTCTATAAGTAGATAGATTTTCTCTTTATGTGATCAAATTAAAAGCATAAAAATTTAAGCGGAGGTGTTTTGCACGCTCCGCTTTGCATCAATTGTTTTAAAATTATTCGTCTTCGTGAATAGCGCCTACCGGGCAAGTATCTGCACATGCTCCGCAAGAGATGCAGGTATCGGGGTCGATTACATACATGCTTTCTCCCTCTGATATTGCCTCAACAGGGCAAGTGGCAGCACATGAACCGCAGCTGATGCAATCCTGATTAATTTTATATGCCATTAAAAACACCTCCATATATAATAAGACCTGCTCAAGCCTGAATTTATCAGGCTTTTAACCGCGTAAATCCTTACGCTGTAGTAATTATAGCAATTCACTATACAAATAGCAAGCATATTTTTATAAACAAATTTTTAATTGCGCCGTTACACTCTGCTTATAAAGCTATATTAAGCAAGAAAATATGACTTTATGCATAGTGACACTTTTCACTTTAACGATTAAAATATTATTCTTATGATAATACTAATACCAACAATTATAAAAATAAGCATGGTGGAATGTATGTCTACTAAAGAAATTAAATTAAAATCTAGAAAACTGTTTAAAGATAATTTTGCGCCACTTATACTCGCAGCCTGCTTCTTGCTTTTAATTATGATTATTTTTTTCCTCTGTGAGTATATTATACGTTTAATAACTGGTATAAGCGTTTACGATTCGATAATTTTTTCGTCAGGCGGATTTACACTAAGGAACTTGCTGTCTATCTCTATTCTTGTTTTTAGTCTTATTCTCCAATATATTGTAACTTCTCCGCTTATGATGGGATTATGGCGATGCCTGCATCTGATTACAGAAGGTAAAAATATTCAAATAGAAAATTTATTCTATTTTTATTCTTCTCCAAAGTTGTTTTTCCGCTCGATACTTTTTCAAATAAATATATTTTTAAGAGAGCTGCTCTACCTTTTAATATTATTTCTCCCCGCTATTGTGACTTCATTTTTCCTCTCAGATTATGCAGCCGCTTTTTTTAAATATAAACTAAGCACATTTGCATCATCAGCGCTTATGTTTGCAGCTGCGGTATTTTGGATAGGCGCGGTTATTTTTTATATAATTATTTTGTTAAGATATTCCTTTGCCGGCATAATAGCCGCCTCTAATGATAAATTAAAAATAACTCGCTCGATAAAGCTGGCAATAAAGCGAAGCAATGGGTATAAGCTATGCATATTTAAGCTTATTATAAGCTTTATCGGCTGGTTTGCACTGTGTGTTTTTATATTCCCAATTATATATGTTTTACCATATTTTTGTGTAGGAATTGCAGTCTTAGCAAATCATGCAGGCAGCATTAGCTAATAAAAAACACAGCCTAATCTTTCAGCTATTTAAATAAACAAATTGTTGTACAGATACAGTCTCCAATCTTCAGTGATATGTATCATTTACCTGTTTTTAGATGTCGTAGACTATTACAAGTCCCGTTGGCATATTTCCTATTGCGGTGATATCTGACAAAAAATATGTCTTTTCTCTGCCCCATTTTAACGTGAAATTATATTAATGTATTTTTAGAAAGCTTAATTGGATATAAATGTTATTGGAAAGTTATACACTGTATTGAAGCGCGAGAACGGTAATTTTGCCATAATTTGAAAAAGTATCTTGCAGGAAAGAATAATTATTACTGCAAGGTTTTTATAAGATTTATAATTAGCGGCTTGCAAAATCAATCCGCTCTTCTTTTTTTCTGTAGAAAACACACTAACTTCACCTAAACTCCACCTTTGTATGTTACACTACCTTTGGAGGTGCAAGCCATGTCAAAAATGATTTTGATTATAGAGGATGAAACATCCATTCAGAATATTATCAAGGCGTTCCTGGAGGACGCAGGTTACACGGTGGTCCTGGCCGCGGATGGCCTGGAAGGGATCGAACAGTTCCGGGAGAACAAGCCCGACCTTGTGCTTCTGGATTTAATGCTCCCGAAAATTGACGGCTTTACCGTGTGTGAGATCCTGCGGAAAAAGAGTCGTGTTCCCATCATCATGCTGACAGCTCTGGATGATGACGGCAGCCAGATGAAGGGCTTTGACGCCCTGGCAGATGACTATATCACCAAGCCCTTTTCCATGCCGGTTGTAGTAAAGCACATCGAAGCGGTGCTGCGCCGGGCCGAACATGGCGGCGCCGCCCCTAACAATGTGATACGCTATAAGGAAATTACAGTGGACACGGACAGCCTTACCGTCCTTGTGGGAACGGACAGCATTTCCCTTACCACCAGGGAATTTGAGATTTTGAAGCTCCTTTTAGAGAACCAGGGCCGGGTGGTGTCCAGGGAAAGGCTGCTGGACACAGTTTGGGGCTACGACTATATCGGCGATGTAAAAATCGTGAACACCCACATCAAGAACATTCGTAAAAAGCTGGGCGTGGACTACATCGAAACCATGAGAGGGGCGGGATATAAAATTGAGAAAGAAGATTAGCGGGAGCATCCAGTCCAAAACCTTCCTCAGTATGCTGGCGCTGCTGGTAGTCTGCTGCATACTCATTTACGGCATGGTAATGATTTTTTTGCCGAGAAATTATCATACGGAGCTGGAAGGTCAAGTTACTTCCGATTTTTATGACTTGGTGGCGGTTCTGGAACGGAACGGTTGGGAGGTCAGTTCGGACAGCCTGATGGAATTTTCCATGAGGAACAACGCTTCGGTGGAAATCAACGATAATTATGGGAACAACCTGTTCTCCGTGAATTTTGCCGATATGGAGAACCTGGACACTTCTGCCCCCTCTATGAGCTGTTCCGCTACATTCCAGCAAGGCGGGCAGACCTACCATGTATTTGCCAATGCCGCCCTGGTCGCCGTGGGCCAGTCCTACGACATCCTGCTGAAGCTCATTCCCTTTATCGCCGTTGTAATTCTGTTGATCTCCGTCATTGGGGCGGTGATTTGCTCCCGGTACTACTCCAAGCCGCTGGTCAGTATCAGCAACGTGGCGAAGCGGATGACTACCCTGGACATGACCTGGAAGTGTGAAGTCAACCGGCAAGACGAGATCGGTGTGCTGGCCGCCAGCCTGAACGAAATGGCGGAGCAGCTTAACAATGCGCTGGCCAGTTTACGCTCGGCAAACTGGCAGTTGAAGAAAGATATTGAGCGGGAACGGGAACAGGAAAAGCAGCGGGTGGAATTTTTCACCGCCGTCTCCCATGAGCTGAAAACCCCCATCGCCATCATCAAGGGGCAACTGGAGGGCATGATCTATCAGGTTGGCGAATACAAAGACCG
>CAJFJP010000061.1 GCA_904384255.1 Candidatus Timburyella stercoris | reverse complement strand
CATTTTTGCGGCAGGGTTTTCGGCTGGAGGCGCCACCCAGATTTGAACTGGGGAATAAAGGTTTTGCAGACCTCTGCCTTACCTCTTGGCTATGGCGCCTTATCATTAAGGACGCTTAAGATAAAGCACTAAGCTTATTTTAAGCGTCCTTAAATTTTGGAGCGGATTACGAGGCTCGAACTCGCTACCTCCACCTTGGCAAGGTGGCGCTCTACCAGATGAGCTAAATCCGCATTTCTTGGTGCCTCCGGCCGGAATCGAACCAGCGACACGTGGATTTTCAGTCCACTGCTCTACCGACTGAGCTACAGAGGCAAGTATGGCGACCTGGATGGGGCTCGAACCCACGACCTCTAGCGTGACAGGCTAGCGTTCTAACCAACTGAACTACCAGGCCATCGGTGGTGGGAACAACAGGGCTCGAACCTGTGACCCCCTGCTTGTAAGGCAGATGCTCTCCCAGCTGAGCTATGCTCCCAAAATACGACTGCGCTTCAATCGATAACCAAGCGACGATTAGTATTTTACTATATGGAGCACATATTGTCAATAAGAAATTACATTTTTCTTAAAATTATTTTTCTTATTTCTTCATCAGAAAAATTATATTCCTTATCGCAGAAATGACATTTTACGTTTATATTGTCATCGTTTGCCATCTCTTCAAGATCTGCCTTTGCCATACTTCTCAGCGCATTTAATACACGCTCACGGCTGCAGTTGCATTTATACTGAGGATTTGTTTCCTCAAGTACCTCTACATTAAAATTTTTCAGTACCGTTTTTATTATACTATCTAGCGAAAGACCTTGTGACAGCATATCCGTCATAGGAGCTATATTTTTTATTCCGTCTTCTATTTTAGATATGCATTCGTCGTCTGCCCCAGGCAATAGCTGAAGTATATAACCGCCCGCCGCCTTTACCGTTAAGTCAGGATTTACCAATACTCCTAAAGCGCAGACCGTTGGTACCTGCTCGCTTTTGGCAAAATATGCCGCTATGTCCTCCGCTATCTCGCCGGATTCAATATTTATCAGTCCGTTATATGGCTGACCGCTGCCAAAATCCTTAATTACATATAAGATCCCGCCCCTGCCTATTGCGCCGGCAACATCAAGCTTTCCAACCGAATTAAGCGGTATTTCTACTATAGGATTTTCAATGTAAATCCTCGAATTACCCTCGCTGTCGGCTACTGCTATGAGCGTGCCGGACGGACCGTCGTTTAAGGCTATTCGCAGCGTAAGACTTGCAGCTTCATCCTTCAGGTCGCTTCCCATCATTGCCGCGGCGGTTATAAGTCTGCCCCCGGCCGCCGTCATTACCGCTGACGTTTTGTGTATTCGCTCCATCCTCGACACAATATCTGTGCTGTCTACTGCCTTCGCCATTACCATCCCGTCAGAAGTTATGCATCTTATAAGCCTTCCCATTTATATATCCTTTCCCTTTTAAAATATGTTCACTTATCTTTACTTATGATAATATTTTAATTGTTTATTTCATTTATTAAGCCGGGTTCCTCAGCCCAGATTTACAATTCCGCAATAAGCTTGAGCTTAAGCGGCCGTTTTGTTAAAAATTCAGCGTTTTTGTCCATTGTGCTTGATGGGTGCTCATATATGTCTTTTTTAATGTCAACGCTCTCGTCTATAACGTACAGATATCCCTTTTGCCGGCCATTATGCATAATCTTGCCGTCGTCATCGTACGAAAGCAGCGTCGGCTTATGCGAAAAGGCTTCGGCAAGATAGCGCCATGTCGTTATTGTACTTCCCGGACGTAAAATATCAAGCATTTTATTCGAGCCATGATACCATACAGATTTTTCAGATATATCTATTTTCATAAATTATATTCCGCCTTATTTTTGCATGAATTCGTCTACGTCTGTACATCTCTTTATTCAGTCTCATTAGATTTGCTGAAAAATATTCCCTTTATGAGCAAATAAATTCCCGCTGCAATCATTATAATCGGTATAATCAGCGGCAGCGAAAAGGAGACAGTAAAATATTTAAATATTTTGGCGGGCGATAAGCTGCCGGCTATCATATACAGTGCGCCGTAGCTTACAAAAATTAATATAAGCCCTAAAATTGCCGGCACCAGCCTGCTTGGCAGCCGCTGCAGCCATCCAAGCATTGCCGATAAAATTATCACCGGAATGATTATAAAGAAAAGTCCCATAAATATAAGTATTGAGCCGCTTGACGAGCCGACAATCACTGCCTCTGACGGAGCGTCGGGATTATATCTTATTTCTCTTTCGCTCCCCTTTTCAGGCACAAAGCTGGTGCCGTAATCAGTGGTTATAGTATATTCCCTGCCATCGACATTATAGTTGTAAGTCAGGCTGTATGTATCGCTGGTGTGCGTTTTTCTCGCCGCATCATATCCGCCCTCTGAATATAAACTATAATCTGAAAAATATCCTGTAGTTATTTCATAGCCTTTGGTCGATTTGCTCAGCTCCAGAGTATCGCTTATTCCCAACGACAGCATAATTACGCCGGCTATAAGGCACACAGCTATTAACAGCGACGAAATTATTTTTGCACCGCCCTGCAACTTAATTCCTCCAATATAATATCAAAGTTATTAGGCATACCGACTAATCCAACTGATACAGCAGGAGTTTTCAAAGCTTTTGATATTTCGGCTGCAAAAAACATAAATTTTATAATATATCACAACACTTAAATGGAAGAAAGTCGGATTTAACGCCTATATAAAATCACTGACTTAACCTTTCAGCGACGAAATACATCCGTTCTTCAACCGCACACGGCTTATCAAACGACATATCGCCGTATATACCGCACACCTTGAAGCCGCTGTCAGCTAATATCTCTTGAAAAGCGGTTACATCATAAGCTCGTTCACTGAAATTCTCCGTGCTCCGGCTGTAAAGTCCGTTTGCCGTTTCCTCAAAAATATCTAAGCTTATATTCACTGTACCGTCGCTGCTGCATTCGCTGTTGCTCCATACGCATACAGCCCCGTCGCATTCATACACATAACAGCTTCCTGAAAGTACCTCTCTATGCTTATACAAAGTATTGACGTCAAATATAAAAATTCCGCCCGGTTCTAAAAACAACGATACGCGCTCAATTGTTCTTTTAAGACCGCCGATATCAGTTATATGATTAAGACTGTCCAGCATGCATATTGCCGTGTCTACTGTGCCGTATAAATCCAGTTCCCGCATGTCCTGCTTTATAAACATAGTGTGCAGACCACGGCTGTACATCTCCGTCTGCGCCGCGGCAAGCATTTCCTCAGATATATCCACCCCTATTACATCGACACCACGCTCGGCAAGCTCTAATGAAAATCCTCCCGCACCGCAGGCAAGGTCAAGCAGAAGCTGCGGTTCATTGCAGCCATGCCGGCGCATAAGCTCTAATATATAGTCCGTCCGCTTTTTGTATTCTACATTTTCAGTAAATTTACTGTAGTAACGAGCCAGTGCGCTGTATGGCCTCATTTATCCGATAACCTCTCAAATACAAGTTTATATCCGTCGGCGCCGTAATTGAGCGTACGGTTCACTCGGCTTATTGTAGCAGTAGATGCGCCGGTTTTTGCAACTATGTCCGTATACACACATTTGTCATTAAGCATTTTGGCAACTGCAAACCTCTGCGATATCGATTTAAGCTCGTTTACAGTACATATGTCCTCAAAAAATTTATAGCAGTCGTCTATGCTTTTCATAGTCAGCACGGCTTCAAAAAAATTGTCCATATTTTCGTCTTTAAGCTTTGATATCTCCATTAATATCACCTAATTAATTTATAATATTTTATTTCTTTATTATTTTACCACATTAAAATAAAAAAGTAAAATATCTTTATCTGTATAGCTTTTAACTGCACGGACTGATTCCATACTCATAGCGACGTAATTTTAACAAGCCTAATTTGTAAAAATATAATAAGTCAAAAAGTCCGCTTAACACTATTATAACTTTTAGTATGTATTCCCGCAGAAGAACACAGTCTGCATGTCAAATGACTTTCTTTTTACATACGCAGTAAATTTGAGATAATACGGCATATTTATTGAAAGGCTCGTTATTTTTGAAGATTTAGCTGTTTTATACGCAAAAATTCAGAGTTTATTTTAAGTCATGCAGTTCGAAAAGTAAATATTTTTGCTATCTTTCCCGCAGCTATTTTTAAAATCAGAATAGCCGTCGATTTAAACCCTTGTACATTTTCTAAGCGTTTACGCGTAAGCCTTTAAAAAAGCCAGATTTCATACGGGTCTGCCGGCATACAGGCGAGCTAAAAATAAAAGAAATATGTACTTATCTGACCAGCGGCCATAAAGCTCGTTATTTTTAAGATGTTTTTGCAAATATACCCGCTCATTCTCTCGCTTTATTAAGAAAAGGCAATAAAAAAGCAGGGAATGCGTCTTTCACTTCCCTGCCAAAATTGCTCATTAAACTTAATTATAAACACATAGTATTTGCTACATGCTGACTTTATGATAAACCTTCTTACCTTTTTTTATCATAACGCCATTTTTCAGACTATCCTCATCAAAGCTAAAGTTTACATCGGTTATTTTCTCGCCGTCCGCTGATATGCCGCCCTGCGTCACAAGCCGGCGCGCCTCTGATTTAGAAGGAGCCAGTCCCGCTTTTACCAGTAAGTCGAGAATATTTATACCACCATCGGTAATTGCGTCGGCGCCAAGCGCCGTGCTCGGAATATCGTCAGAATCCTGACTGCCGAAAAATGCGGATTTTGCAGCCGCTTCAGCCTTTTTGGCCTCTTCCTCTCCATGTACCTGCTTTGTCACTTCATATGCCAGGCGCTCCTTAGCCTTGTTTATATCGCTGCCCTCAAGCTTGGCATATTCAGCGATTTCCTCAAGCGGAACAAATGTCAGCATATTCATGCTGTTTATTACTGAAGCATCATCAACATTACGCCAGTACTGGTAAAAATCATACGGCGACGTTTTATCGGGGTCAAGCCACACAGCACCCTTTTCCGTCTTGCCCATTTTGCGCCCGTCAGGAGTAAGCAGCAAAGAAAGCGTTAATCCGTATACATCCTTTTGGTCTATTCTGCGGCAAAGCTCAACACCGGAGATTATATTGCTCCACTGGTCGTTGCCTCCAAGCTGAAGCGTACATCCGTACTTCCTGTTAAGCATTAAAAAGTCATAACTCTGCATTATCATATAGTTAAGCTCAAAGAAAGAGAGCCCCCGCTCAAGCCTCTGCTTATAGCACTCGGCAGCCAGCATCTTGTTTACCGAAAAGTGTACGCCTATCTCGCGCAGAAAGTCAATATAATTAAGATTGTCGAGCCAGTCTTTGTTGTTTGCCATTATGGCTTTGCCTTCACCAAAATCGATAAATCTCGACATCTGCTTTACAAAGCAGGACACGTTGTAGTCTATCGTTTCCTCCGTCATCATTTTGCGCATATCTGTCTTGCCGGACGGGTCGCCTATCTTTCCGGTGCCGCCGCCAAACAGGGCTATTGGCGTGTGCCCCGCCCGCTGAAGATGCGACATTGTCATTACCGTTACAAAATGCCCTACGTGCAGGCTGTCGGCAGTTGGATCAAAGCCTATATAAAATGTGCACTTTTTATTATTTAAAAGGTCCTTTACCTCCTCTTCATGCGTTGTTTGGGCGATCATGCCCCTGGCTTTAAGCTCGTCATATACTCCCATAATTTCCTCCTAAAAATGATTAATGTTATAAATTGCCCACTTCCGTTTATACAAAACATCAGCACAAACTACAGCATATATCTTATTCTTATATAAAACAGCGCATACGGTAAAGCATCCGGCAAAAATTTTAAGGCTTAGCTTTTATATCATTCATGCAGCCTACAGGCGACGCCGCTCGCCGCGTAATACAGCTAATATGCCTGACCATCTTTTTCCCGTCCACAGCATGATTTTTCATTAGCCTTATGCCAGTTTTAGTCCTGCCGAGTATAGCAATAGTCATAATGACACCATCTTTATGAATACCCGCCGTCAGATTAACCGATATAAATGCCGATTTTATTCTTCGAACCACATGCTTCATAGACTATCAATGAAAAAATACAAAGCACATAGACCTAAGTTTGCAGATGTTTAAAAGCCGCTCATCTCAAGGAATTTTTATATCCCTTATTCTCTTGTTCCCTTGCAGCCGTCTTTATTAAACGAGCAACAAAAAGCCCTCTGTCGTTTCTGACAGAGGGCGTATTATTAACGCGGTACCACCTCATTTTGCCGCCAGCTCGCGCCGCGCGGCCTTTGCGGGTGCATTGCATCCTGCGCTGTAACGTGCGCACACGGGATTATCCTGCTCAGTGGTTGTATTCAGCACGCAGCCGCATATACCCTTACACCTGCCGGATACTCTCTTTGCTGCCTAACTGCGCCTTACTTGTCCGCATCTATGCATTTTACATATTAACCGTATTATATTAAATCCCTAATCCTTTGTCAAGCCGGATTTTGCCGTAATCATTTCCTCGGCGCTTTTAAGCACCGCTTCCGTTATGCTGGCGCCGCCCATTATGCGCGCTATCTCGCGTACTCTGCCGTTAAAGTCAAGCGGCTTTACGGCTGTAAATGTGCGCCCTGCCTCCACATTTTTCTCAATCAGCAAATGATTGTCCGCTGCCGATGCAATCTGCGCAAGGTGCGTTACGCAGATGACCTGACTGTTTCTTGATGTCTGCTTAAGCTTTATCCCGACTTTCTCCGCTGCAAGCCCGCTTATTCCGGCGTCTATCTCATCATAAATAACAGTGCCGATGTCGTACTTGCCGCTGAACGCACTTTTCATGGCCAGCATTATACGCGAAAGCTCGCCGCCCGACGCTATCTTTGAAAGCGGACGCGGCTCTTCGCCCTGATTGGCCGAAATTAGAAATTCTACTGCGTCGGCGCCGCTTGAAGTATATCTGGCAGGCTCTACCGATACGCAGAACCGCACGTTCGGCATGTTGAGGAACTGCAATTCATCCGAAATTTTCTTGCTCAGTTTTCCTCCCGCCGATTTTCTCGTATCCGTAAGCTTTCTTGCCGCAGCCTCAAGCCTTTCCGATGCTTCCTCAAGCTTACTCTCAAGCTCAGACATTCTCTCCTCAGCGCCGATAATTCCCGCCGCTTCTCTTTTCGATTCCTCCAAAATTTCAATAAGGCGGCACTCATCAGCAGAGTATTTATGCGTCAGCCGGTAAAGCAAATCCAGACGTTCTTCCATTGCCTGCTGGTCGCCGGCGTCAAAGTCAATATTGTCCGCGGCACGCTTTACAGAGGAAAGCACCTCTCCCAGCTCATATGCCGCGCTGCGCAGCCGCTCTGACAGTCCCTTAAGCGATGCATCGTATTTTTCCGCTTCATCCAGCGCTTCCGCTGCCGACTCAGCAAGCGACACTGCCCCCGCTGACATATCATCTCCGTCAAGCATAGCCGTACCGGCGGATATAAGCTCCATAAGCTTTTCATAGTTGCGCCACAGAGTCTGCTTTTCTTTAAGCAGCTCCATCTCTCCCGGCTTTATGTCCGCGCTTTCGAGTTCATTTATCAAAAAGTTCAAATAATCCAGCCGCGCCGTCTTGTCGCTTTCAGACTGTGTAAGCGACGTTAGTTCTTTTTTTATATCAACTGCGCGTCGGTAGCATTCGTAATATTCACGCTTAATACTATCATTTTCGGCAACGGCATCCAAATATTTAATATGGTTCTGCGGATTAAGCAACAGCTGCGAATCGTGCTGGCCGTGTATGCTTATAAGGTGTCCGGCTATTTCTTTAACCGTTGCCGCTGCCGAAGGAGTGCCGCATATACGACAGCTGCTTTTGCCGTCCGCCGATATAACTCGCTGTATGATTATGCTGCCGTCCGCCTCCGGCTCGTATCCCATTTCTTTTAAAGATGATATTATGCTGTTATCGACATTTTCAAAAACAGCGCTCACCGATGCTCTCTCACAGCCTGTCCTTATTATAGAGCGGGAGGTGCGCTCGCCGAGTACGGCATTTATAGAGTCAATCACTATCGATTTTCCAGCACCTGTTTCGCCTGTAAGCACATTAAATCCGCTAAAAAATTCTATTTCCGCATGCTCTATAACCGCTATGTTGTTAATTGTCAAAAATTTCAGCATATCATCACCGCAAAAATGTGTAATGTATATTACCTTTACTAAATTTAGTAGGTTATAAAAAAATCATTTTAGAGTTAAGTATAATCATTTGCCAATAAATTCATTTAAAATATGGCTTATTTTTTCTGCGTTTTTTTCGCTCGACGCAATTATTAAAATAGTATCATCGCCAGACACCGTACCTATTATTTCCGATATATCCATAGCATCAATAGCAGCAGCCGACGCCGGCGCTGTGCCGGAATAACACTTTACTACAACGTCGTTCATTGCAAAATTAACGCTCACTATTGAACTTTTAAGTATTGTTTTATAATTGTTCATAGGTGAGTTCGGCTGGCGGTGAACATATCTTGAACGGCCGTCGTGTCCCTGCGCTTTTATTAAATTCAGCTCTTTAATATCCCGCGAAACCGTTGCCTGCGTGACATTATACCCCGCCTCTTTCAAAAGGCGCGTAAGCTCTTCCTGAGTATCCACATAATTTTCCGAAATTATATTAAGTATAGCTCTCTGCCGCTCGCTTTTCATACCAGTCTTCCTTTCAGATATCCATTCGGTCTCTCATTTTGCTCTTAAAAATATGATAAAAACTGTCACTCTTTATTTTTATCAGATGCGCCGATTTATCCGGAGACTTTCTCACCTTTATCGTCTCATCGCCGTTAAGGTGTATATACTCTTCGCCGTCTATTGTCAGCATAACCTCGCTGCACGGACGTATGTCGCAGGATATCTCAAGCAGTGAATTTTCTCTGACCAGTATTGAGCGCGAAAATAGTGAGTGCGGACAAATCGGCGTTATCATTAAACTATCAAGCAACGGGTCGATTACCGGACCACCGGCGGATATTGCATATGCTGTTGAGCCGGTCGGCGTAGAGACAATAAGGCCATCCGCCCGGTATTTGCTCATATCGACTCCGTCGCATTTTACCGATATATCCACTATTCTCGAAGTTACGCTTTTAGCAACAACAATATCGTTAAAAGCAAGAAATTTATTGCTGCAGCTTTCATTTTCCACAGTAATATCAAGCATCATGCGCTTTTCGGTCTCATAATCTCCGGTTTTAAGAGCAGAGAGACATGCAAGCTCGTTAACCTCAAGGCCTGCCATAAATCCTAAACGTCCGGTATTAATACCCAATATTGGCTTTTTATATACTGCAGCCTTTTTAGCGTTATGTATAATAGTCCCATCGCCGCCGATTATTATAACAAAATCGCAGCTTTCGTCTATTATGTCCTCACCCTCATCAGCGACCCGCACTGCTATTCCATTCTTTTCAAGTACCGAGCATACCTCATCAGCATATGACTTAATATTCTGCTTTTCATAGTTTGGTATTACCGCTGCTTTCATATTGCGCTCCTAAAATCTAATTTAAAGCCCGCCATGGCTCCATACTAACTCTATATATTGTACAACAGCCGGATGTACTCATCAAGTATGAATTTGCCTTCAGCTCACAAGGCCTGCCGCAGTCTGTAAAACAGCGGCCATTTGATATTATTTACACTGTAAATCCAACTAAAATAATTTAATGCAAAAATTTAAATAATTAGGTACATAAGAATATGTCCCATTCGTTTGCAGACTTAGACTACTTAAGTTTGCCGAAAGCCTCATGTGCTACCAATTTTATATCAATCTTTGCAGATGCGCCCTCAATATGCGCGATATGTGCGAGATATTCTATATTTCCATCCCCACCCGTTATTGGAGAAAATGTAATTCCCTTTACAGAAAATCCGCTGTCGCAGGTATATTTCAAAAACGTGTTAAGTACGCTTATATGCGTTTTAATATCACGGACTATACCATTTTTGCCAACACTTTTGCTTTCCGTTTCAAACTGCGGCTTGACAAGTAAAACTGCTTCACTGCTTTTTGCCAGCACAGAGTGCAGGGCAGGCAGAATATGTCTCAGCGAAATAAAGGAAACATCAACACAGGCAAAGTCAATCCGCTCGCCAAATATCGATGCGTCTATATCTCTGAAATTTACATGCTCTAAATTAACGACTCTTGCGTCTTTGCGCAAGTCTTTATGCAGCTGATTTTCGCCGACGTCCACAGCGTAAACCTTTGCTGCGCCATGCTGCAAAAGGCAGTCGGTAAATCCTCCAGTAGATGCACCAACATCGCATGCGGTGAGCCCTTCAACAGATATATTAAAAAAGTCCAGCGCTTTTTCCAGCTTGTAACCGCCGCGTCCGACATATTTTTCCCGCATCAGCACTTTTATTTCATCATCTGCCGACACATTTTCCGCTGGCTTTGATATAACTGCACCGTTTACCTCTATTCCACCGGCTATAATGCTCCGTCGCGCTTTTTCACGGCTCTCGTACAGCCCTCTTTTTACAAGTTCTATATCCAAACGGCTCTTTTCCGGCATGTTTAACTCCCTTTTCGCGCAGCATCACATTGACGCTAAGTATCAGTCACAAATCATATCCCTATTTTAACTATACTCAACATATGATATGCTGTTTTAACATAAGATCATCATAAACCAATACAGCTCTAGTTTATACGCCGT
>CAJFJP010000060.1 GCA_904384255.1 Candidatus Timburyella stercoris | reverse complement strand
GCTCCTATAATTCTTTAGCAGACTTCAGACGGCAAAAGCATCAGTTGGCAATGATAGTATCAGTGCTTTCAACCTTTTTTGCATGTCTACCACAGCTATAACGGATATGCCAGAGAATGTTTGTTTTTTGTTATAATTTTAATGAAAGAGATGCGTTTAATTAAAATTTTACAGCAACGCTTGCTGTTTTAATAGACAGCTATAAGACACATAATTAGAAAAAAATAAATTTTCAGAAAGTAAAATCTTAAAATCCGCTATTCCGCCTGATATCCCTGTGCGTTTATCGCCGCTTTAAGCGCGCCTACATTTGTCTTTGCGCCATCATATAACACAACAGCAGTTCCCGATGACAGCTTTACCTTGACGCTTGATACGCCGTCAATTGCCTCAAGTGCGGACTCTACCGCTTTTACACAATGCTGGCAAGACATACCCTTTACATTTAATTTTACTTTTTCCATATATAACACTCCTTTAAAATATTTTTATTTTAACGGTTTAAACCGTTTAAGACGCAACGCGTTAATCAGCACCGACACCGATGACAGCGACATGGCCGCCGCCGCAATCATCGGATTAAGCAGTGGACCGCCGAATATGCTGAGCAAGCCAGCCGCTATAGGTATACCGGCCATATTATAGCCAAAGGCCCATCCAAGATTTTGGTGAATGTTGCGCATGGTACTTTTGCTAAGCTTTATGGCGGTGGGAATACCGAGCAAGTCGCTGCGGACAAGCACAATATCAGCTGATTCTATTGCTATGTCGGTGCCGGAGCCGATTGCTATTCCCACATCAGCGGCGGCAAGCGCCGGAGCATCATTTATGCCGTCGCCCGCCATAGCTACCTTTTTACCTTGAGACTGAAGCTGTAAGACCTTGCTGGCCTTATCTTCAGGCAGCACTTCCGCCATCACATTCTCTATGCCAACCTGTGCAGCAACGTACTCTGCTGCCTTTTTATTGTCGCCGGTTATCATTGTAACTTCAATGCCCATGTCGTGCAGATATTTTATCGCTTTTGCCGCAGTTTTCTTAATAGTGTCAGCCACGGCGATTATGCCTATTAAATTGCCTGATTTTGCTACATACAGCGTTGTCTTGCCCTGTGATGAAAGCCTATCACTTTCGCGGCTTACAGCTGACAAATCTATTCCGCTGTCCGTCATAAGCTTTTTATTGCCTATTATATAGTCTTCGCCGCCAAGCTTGGTTTTAATACCGTGTCCGGGTACAGCTGTAAACTCCTGTGTATCCTTTATCTCAATGCCATGTTCCTCTGCATAGCTTATTATAGCCTTGGCGAGCGGATGTTCTGAGCCTTTCTCAGCTGAAGCAGCAGCAGATATAAGCGCATTTTCCGATATTTCTCCTATTGGAATTATATCTGTAACGGCCGGATGTCCTTCTGTTATTGTGCCGGTCTTATCGAGCACAACCGAATTAATTTTATGTGCCGCTTCAAGCGCTTCGCCGCTTTTTATAAGAATGCCGTTTCCTGCACCCTTTCCGCTGCCTACCATTATAGCGGTAGGTGTCGCGAGACCCAGCGCACAGGGACAGGCTATTACAAGTACGGATATAAATATCGTAAGACAAAACTCAATGTCTTTGTGCCCAAATATAAACCACAGCAGCGCCGATACAAGCGCTATCAGACACACTATAGGCACAAACACTCCCGATACTTTGTCGGCTATTTTAGCAATGGGGGCTTTTTTGCCCTGTGCTTCCTCCACAAGCTTTACTATCTGCGCTATGGCGGTGTCGCCGCCGACCTTGGTTGCTTCCATTTGAACAGAGCCGTTTTCGTTTATAGTGGCGGCGTATACCTCATCGCCCTCCTGCTTGAATACGGGGATGCTTTCGCCGGTGAGCATAGACTCGTTTACCGATGTGCTTCCGCTGATTACCCTGCCGTCAACCGGAAATTTTTCGCCCGGCCGCACAAGTACAATGTCTCCCGCAGCTACTTGCTCAACCGGCAGCTTTATTTCTTCTCCGCCGCGAATTACCGACGCTGTTTTTGCACCGAGCTCCATAAGCTTTTTAATGGCCTGGTTGGTTTTACCCTTTGTTATGCTTTCCAGCGTCTTGCCGAGCATTATGAGGGTTATAATTGTGCCGGCCGACTCAAAATAGAGGCCATGCACATCAGTGACGCCGGAAGAAAACATTTTATACATGTGATAAAGACTATAAATAATTGCCGCCGACGTACCAACAGCCACAAGTGAATCCATATTCGGCGAGCGCTGTATAAGCGCCTTAAAGCCGACGCGGTAAAACTTATTGCCGGCAATTATAATCGGTATGACTAAAATCAATTGTATGACGGCATACCGCATTGGGTGCAGCGCAGGGTCAATAAAGGAGGGCAGGGAAGATGATAACCCCGGAATCATAGGCGCCATTGCAATATAAAGCAGCGGGACGCAGAAAACAGCAGCGATTATAAATTTAAGCCATCGCTTGCTAAAGCCTTGCTTTTCATCAGAGCTTTCGGCCTCGGCGTCCAGCGCCTGATATCCGGCCTTTTCAACCGCCGCTTTCATGCTGTCGATGCTTATCAACTCAGGATTATAACAGACATAAGCGGAATTATTAGCAAAGTTTACATTAGCCGTATCTACGCCTTCAAGACTGCATAAAGCCTTTTCAACACGATTTGCGCAGGCAGCGCAGCTCATTCCGCCTATTTTTATAGATACTTCCTTTTCATTATCCGGCAATGCGGTATACCCAATTTTTTCTATTTTTTCTTCAATATCCTTTATTGCAATGATGCTTTCATCGAATTCTATACTAAGCTTTTCTGCCGCAAGATTGACAGATGCATTTTTTACTCCATCAAGCGCAGAAAGTGTCTTTTCAATTCTTGCAGCACAGGCGGCGCAGGTCATGCCGCCTATTTTTAAAATTTCTGTTTTCATTGGTTCTCCTTTCACGCACTAATTTTATGTGCGGAGCACTCCTTTCCATTAAATTTTTTATACTAAATTTACAATGCGTCAGAGTAATAATATATGCCAACGCCAGTGTTTATCATAAAAAGACAACGCTTTTTAGAATTCAGTATAAAAGAAAAATATCAGATGTCATGCCGAAAAGCCAAGGAGATGGTATGTATTAAGCTTTCTGTTCAAACTGGTAAAAGTATAAGATAAGCGCGGTAAGCAATGAGATATTATAGCTTGCGATATCTGAGAAGTAATATGCGTACACCGCACTGCATGTGCCGAAATTTATAACATGCGCTTAATGGTCGTCATAAGCTCATCAATTATTTTGTCGTCTCCAGCGCGTATTTTATCGATTACACAGGTGTGCATGTGATTTTCCAAAATAAGACGGCTTACCGCATCGAGAGCAGCACGCGCCGCTGAGATTTGGGTTAATATATCGTCGCAGTAAGCGTTACTCTCCACCATTCCCTTAATTCCGCGTACTTGCCCTTCTATGCGGTTTATCCGTGATATAAGCGACTTGGTTAACTCCTCACTGCGATAGGTATGGCGTTTGCTTTCACAGCAGCATTTATTCTCCATATTTTCCTCCTGATTTTTACTAATATATGCAATAAAAATATATTTTGTTTTTAGGCAGTTAAAGCTTTAAATCAATATACCTGTATAGGGTATATTGAAATTATATTATACAATACCAAATTTGTCAATAATAAAATCTTGACAAAATTAGTATACGATTTTATAATTTAAATACGACACTGCGAAATTTCAGCGTAAATTGTTAATCGATGTAAAAGTTTATAATGCAAAAAATATAAAGGGGGCATTTAATATGGATGCAAAGGAAAAGGTAATAGATACGATGAGGAAGGCTGCTCAGCCGCTGAGCGCAGGCGATGTTGTAAAGCTTTCTGGACTTTCAAAAGAGGAAGTGGATAAAGCTTTTAAAGAGCTTAAAAAGGAGAATAAAATTGTTTCTCCGGCACGGTGCAAGTGGGAACCGACAGAATAGATTTTATATTTGATAAATAAAGTGAGCAGAGGCTCATAAATTTACCATAAATTGCAAACAGGTTGCATTTTTATAGGCTTAGATACAGCTGGTAGCAGAATTTACCGCCAGCTGTATTTTTGTTGCCTTCATGCTTAACAAAACCACTGGTTGAACCAGTGGCAAATAGGAAAGCTTTGGCAGACATTATTTTGAAGAATTTGTGTAGTTTAAGAAAAAGCCTGGAAAATGCCGGCCACAGAAAGAAATTCGAATGTTTCTGCGAGAAGATTCCACTCACGGAAATAGAGCTGGAAGCGAAAATAACTGGTATATTAATAGCAGAGCAAGCAATACAATGATAATCATTTATTGCATCTTATAAAGGGCAGCAAGTGCTGACATCTCTGATGCCTGGGCAAACCACACGTTTGACGAGCGGCCGTGATTTGTATGAATGCATTTTATGATTTTTCGTGCAATGTTTATTGTTTTAAAAAATTTGCGGTCTGTCTTAATTAAGATATATACTTTTATAATAAAAGATTAAACATCAGTTACATTATGGAATAAGGAAAATAAGATTTTAATCGCCGTAAGGTAAATCATATTACTTGCTGTATCCGATGATATAAAAAGCAACGAGATAATGTTGAATTTATACGACAAACAGCAAATTAAATAGAGGAATTATTCTATAATTTTATAATATTAAAATAAGAAAAACTTATATATGATAGATTAACTAACCGCTTTATGCCAATAAAATAGATATAGCATTATGTAAACTGAATTTATCCTTAAGCATAGTCTTATGATGAATTTATTATATATAATAGGAAAGTATGCGGCAAATTTACCATATTTGCTTTGATATTGGTGTTGATATCTCATTTTTTATAAAGTATAATGAATAAGTATAGACCGCTGATGCGGCACTTTTGCGAATATATAGCTACGGCCGATAAAATATTTTTTAACATGATATTTATCGGCGGACAAGACTGTTGATTTTTGGGCGGACCCGCTGGCGGCTGTTTGTTTGAATTTGGGTACTGTCCATTATTTAACGCGGAAGGACGAATGTTTATGCAGCAAAAAATTGAGGAACTTGTATCTCGCTTTAAGAAGGATATAGAAAAGGCGGCCGACTCTCAGGCAGTGGAAAATATCCGCATTGCCTATCTTGGCAAAAAGGGCTTTGTAACGGAGATTTTACAGGGCATGAAATCCTTAAGCCACGAGGCAAGAAAAGAGGTTGGCAAAAGCGTCAACATCTTAAAGGCCGACATTGAACGTCAGATTGCTCAGCGGACTGAAAAAATTAAGGAAGAGCAGCTTTTAAAGAAAATCAACGAATCTGAGCGTTTTGATGTTACTTTGCCGCCAAACTTTACACAAGGATCATATCACCCAATAACCATTATCCAGCGTGAAGTGGAGGACATTTTCCTCAGCATGGGCTTTACGATAGAAGATTATGACGAAATAGTAGATGATTATCACTGCTTTGAGGCGCTTAACATACCGAAGCACCACCCGGCAAGGGACATGCAGGACACCTATTATATCGAGAACGGTCAGCTGCTCAAGACGCACACATCGGCTGCGCAAAATTTTATTATGCGTAAATACGGAGCGCCGCTGAGAGCTATTTTTCCCGGCAGATGCTTTAGAAACGAGTCTACTGACGCCTCCCACGAAAACACCTTCTTTCAGATGGAGGGCATCATGATAGACAAGGATATATCAATATCAAACCTTATCTACTTTATGAAAACCATGCTTACGGAGGTTTTCAAGCGTGAGGTGAATGTAAGGCTGCGCCCCGGCTTTTTCCCGTTTGTTGAGCCGGGCTTTGAGCTTGACATAAACTGCCTGATCTGCGGCGGCGAGGGCTGTCCGTCCTGTAAGAACTCCGGCTGGCTGGAGCTTTGCCCCTGCGGCATGATTCACCCGAAGGTGCTGGAATACGGCGGCATTGACAGCGAGGAATATACCGGCTTTGCTTTCGGCCTGGGCCTTACGCGTCTGGCCATGATGAAATACGGTGTTAAGGATATACGCGATTTTAACTCCGGTAACCTTAAGGCGCTGTCGCAGTTTACCAATATATAATGTGTGAGGATGGATAAATAATGCTTGTTTCAATGAACTGGGTTCAGGATTTCGTAGATCTTTCGGGACTGGATATCGAAAAGCTGATAAAACGTTTTACTCTTTCGACGGCGGAAGTCGAGGACATAATATACAAGGGCCGTGACGTCAGCGGCGTTGTAGTGGCTAAAATTTTGTCGGTGGAAAATCACCCTGACTCAAAAAAGCTGCACCTGCTGAAAGTGGATGCCGGCGGGAAAATTTTTGACTGCGTATGCGGTGCTCCGAATGTAAGAGTTGGCATGAAAACCGCCTTTGCAACAGTAGGCGGCACAGTCGGCGGAATGAAGATTGAGGCGCGTCCGGTAGCGGGAGTTATGTCGCAGGGCATGTGCTGCTCTGAGCAGGAGCTTGGAATAAGTTCTGACAATTCCGGCATAATGGACATAACCGACGATATAGAGCTTGGCACCGATATCAAAAAGGCATACGGCGTTGAGGACATAATTTTCGAGGTGGACAATAAATCTCTCACCAACCGCCCTGATTTGTGGGGACATTACGGCATAGCGAGAGAGTTTTCTGCACTTACGGGGCGTCCGCTGAAAGAGCTTGATGTGTACGACACAGATGAGTACAATAATTTGCCCAAGGTCGATATCGATATAAAGGACAAGGATATAGCCTACAGGTATTCCGGCCTTAAGATACAGAATGTCACACGCAAAGCAAGTCCGGTAGACATGAGGATAAGGCTTTATTACTGCGGCATGCGTGCGATTAATTTTATAGCCGACCTTACAAACTATATAATGCTGGAGCTTTCGCAGCCCATGCACGCCTTTGATATGCGCAAGGTCAGCAGCATTGAGGTAAAGCGCGCCGGCGGCGAATACAGCTTTGACACGCTGGACGGGGTCAGCCGCAAGATAGACGAAAATACGCTTATGATATACAGCGCCGGCGAGCCGGTGGCGGTAGCTGGCATAATGGGCGGACTTGCATCGGAGATAGAGGATGATACGACGTCGCTGCTGCTTGAATCAGCGAACTTCGATTGCGTATCTGTCAGAAAGACATCAACACGTCTCGGTCTGCGCACCGACGCCAGCATGAGATATGAAAAATCCCTCGACCCGGAGCTTACGGTTCCGGCTATAAAGCGTTATCTTAAGCTCATGAAAGACAGTGACGCCGGTTGCGAGGTAATCTCTTCGCTCACCGATGTGTATGTTAAGAAGTTTGAGTCTCAGCCTATAGTGTTTGACAAAAAGTATGTCGACAGGTATACCGGCATAGATATTTCAGAGGAGCAGATACTTAAAACGCTGCGCTCGCTGGGTTTTGGTGTCGAGCTTAAGGACGATGTGTTCACCGTTTTCGTGCCGTCATGGCGCGCTACTAAGGATGTAAGCATAAAGGCGGACATTATAGAAGAGATAACGAGGATATACGGTTATGACAACTTTAAGATAACGACCACTGTAAGTCCGCTTTATCCTGTGCGTCTTTCGCAGCAGAAAGTAAGCGAAAATGGTGTAAAAGATATTTTAGTACGCGAGTTTGGGCTGCATGAAGTTCATTCGTATATATGGTGCGATGCCAAAAAATTAAAGGAAATAGGACTTGGTATAAACGGCAGCGTACGCATAGTGAACGCAATGACTCCAGATAATGAAATGCTGCGTGATACGATAGTGCCGACGCTTCTTACAATGACAGCGTCAAATCACGCATTCAGCGATGATTTCGGCATATTTGAAATAGGCAAGGTGGTCGAGGGCGTTGGCAGCGACGGCATGTGCGCTGAACGCAAGAAGCTTGGCATTGTGCTTTACAGCACAGTAAAGAGCGAGCGTGAGCTTTACTTTAAGGTCCGTGACATTGTTTCTTTCCTGTGCAGGGACGTAAAGGGCGTGGCTGCATCATTTACCCAATCAGACGGCGTGCGCGAGTGGCAGCATCCTAAAAATACGGCCGATATTTTATGCGGAGAAAAGAATATAGGCAGTATATCGCTGCTTCATCCGTCTGTTGCTGATAAAATCGGCAAAAAAGCGGTCGTCGCCATGGCGGAGATATATATGGACGACTTCGGCGGCATAGAGCCAAAAGTTACTGAGTATAAAGAGGTCTCAAAATTCCCGGGAATTGATATAGATCTCACATTTGTGGTAAATCCGGCGGTAAGCTTTGCGCAGATGAGTTCGGCGTGGTTGGGAACAGAAAATCTTAACGATGTAAGGCTTATTGACACATATGACGGAGAAGAAAAGAGCATAACATTGAGATACAGTTTCTCGTCACTTGACAAAACCCTCACCAAATCGGAGGTGCAGCAGTCGGTGGACGAGATTATAGAAAAGCTTAAGGCTATGAATGTTAATATAAAACTGTAGACAAAAAAGGCTTATAAAATTTCTGAATACCTGTTTTATATTTTTTGGTACAGTAAGCCCATGTTGCTTTGTTAATGCGGCATAAAAACTTATTGCTGCTTTTGCAGAGCATCTTTAAATGACATACCATAAAAGTGATCTTTTTATCCAATATGTCGCGGCGACACTTATACATGCGCAATTATTTTCCAAATATAAATATTGCTTGTTATGGTAGTGTTATTGCACTTTAAAACCGGCATGTATGTCTTTATGCCGGACACTAAGGCTTTAGTTTAGCCATCAAAATGGTTATAAAAGAACAGAGACGGCTAATTGCTGTCTCTGCTTTTTTTAAATGGATCTTCCTCGTACCATGCCTTTTTCTTATATTTATCCCACTCAATCTTTATAAAATTAAAGAAAAACTGCGCAGAAAAATACGGCTCAGCTCCATAAGCGCTTATATAACAAAAACCATTCTCCAATTTATCGAGCGCATATACTGTTATGCCGTGTTTAAGTTCATCTAAAAGCGCTGTTTCGGCTTTATGACCATAATAAGGCTCTACCGGCGGAATGCAGATATAAGAGCTGCCGTCCAAACTTTCTTTTAATTCTCCGCATGGCTCAAACGACCTGACGAAAAAATCATTAAAAGTAATTTGTGCAACGTCAATTTCCATGTCGTTTGGCATGTTGTTTTGCTCGGCCTCCTTGTGAATATTTAAATGCTTTACATTTATAATTATCTTTTTGAAATTATAGCTTACAAGCTTCATTTCTGCATCGTGAAATTCAAAATCTTTAATACTGTTTAAAGATAAATATTTCATAATACTCACCTCTTTTATATTACAATAAAATCAGTTAAAAGTAAACTTTGCGGCGCCGAATGATATAGATAGTATATCTTTTGACGACTAATTATATTTTAAATCGTCAATTATATAAACAGGAAAGCGAATCATTGGAATTTATGCACAAATGTTTATAAAAAACTGCGTATAGATAAATAACATACTGAAAAATAAAATAAAGATGGATTTATTCAATTTTAGTTAATATTTGACTGCTATACTGTTGAGGATAAACTTATTTGGAGATGTAATAATGCTAAGTCTTACTGGAATAACTAAAGAATATCAAGCCGGCAATACTAAGGTGCAGGCTCTTAAAGGAATAGACCTTCATTTCAGGAAAAACGAATTTGTATGTATACTTGGTCCTTCAGGTTGTGGTAAAACAACAATGCTTAACATACTTGGCGGCCTTGACCGATATACAAACGGCGATCTTGTAATAAACGGGAAATCTACAAAGGACTTTACCGACAGGGATTGGGACACATATCGCAATCGTTCTATTGGCTTTGTATTTCAGAGTTATAATCTCATACCGCATCAGACGGTGCTGAGCAACGTTGAACTTGCGCTTACGCTTTCAGGCGTATCAAAGTCCGAACGCCGCCGCCGCGCCGTTGAAATGCTGAATAAAGTGGGGCTCGGCGATCAGCTTAACAAGAAGCCGACTCAGATGTCCGGCGGACAGATGCAGCGCGTTGCTATTGCAAGGGCGCTTGTAAATAACCCGGATATACTGCTTGCCGACGAACCGACCGGCGCATTGGACAGCGAAACCAGTGTGCAGATTATGGAAATACTTAAGGAAATTTCTAAAGATAAGCTGATAATAATGGTCACGCACAACGGCCAGCTTGCCGAGCAGTATGCAAATAGGGTGATAAGGCTGCTGGACGGAAAAATTATCGATGATTCAAATCCCTATGAACTGGAAAAAGAAGAAAAACATGATGACAGTAAAAAGAAAAAAGATAAGTATAAGAAACGCACATCAATGTCATTTTTTACAGCGTTGTCTCTTAGCTTTAACAATTTGCTGACAAAAAAAGCGAGGACATTTCTTACGGCGTTTGCCGGCAGTATAGGCATTATTGGAATCGCCCTTATTTTATCAGTGTCAAACGGCTTTCAGATATATATTGACCGCATGCAGGAGGATACTTTATCAAGTTACCCGCTCAGCATAACAGAGCAGACGACGGATTTATCTGCCCTTATGGAAGCGCTGGGCGCTAATAGTAAAGAGGAACATGAGGTAGAGGAAGGCACGCTCTATTCCAATGACATTATGAGCAAAATGATAAGCACGCTTATGGCATCGGTGTCCAATAACGACTTAAACAGGTTTAAAACCTATATTGACGATAACTATGACAGCATAAGCGCATATGTAAACGACATAGTATATGGTTATAATATAAATTTAAATCTATATGACTCCGACTACAGCGATGGTGTGGTGCAGGTTAATCCTGTAACATTTCTTTACGAGATGCTTAACATAAATAACGAAACAGCGGACGAGACGGCAAATAATATGATGATGTCTACTGAGGTATGGACGCAGATGCTTGATAATCAAGATTTGCTTAATTCGCAGTATGATGTTCTTGCTGGAACATGGCCGACGTCAAAAAATGAAGTTGTGCTCGTTGTTGACGAAAACAATGAAATAATGGATTATACATTGTATGCATTAGGGCTTAAGAGCATGGATGAGCTTCAGGAAATGACAGAAAAAATTCAGAACGGAGAGGAATATACTCCAACGCCTACGCAGTACAGCTATGACGACATACTCGGCAAGACATATAAGCT
>CAJFJP010000059.1 GCA_904384255.1 Candidatus Timburyella stercoris | reverse complement strand
TTTTTATTGAATTCTTCTTAAATCCTTATATTTAATATATATTGCATATATCCGGTTCAAATGACTTATAATTCTTATTTTACTTTATTGAAGCGCATATATATTCATCGACTTAACAATGCAGAGCAGCTTAAAGAAGCTGCGAACTAACTACATACATCAAGAAAGTCTTGTGTATAACCCAGATGAGATACATTTTTTACAAAAATGTTTTTAAATAAATATCAAGTACAAAGTTTATAACAATAATAGTTTAAAATAAAAAGAATACCGGTAAAGCTGAACCAAGTGCACTTATTAAACTGTGCCAAATATACAAAATAACCAGTTTACATTATTAAGAGAGGAATATAATAGATGCCTATAGAGCGTGGCAGGATATACAAAAAGCTGTAAACAAGCTGTTTGGCATAATGTGCGGCAGCTCTCATTTTTAATTAAAGTTTTGCAATCGATGAATGAATATATATTTTTTAACAGGTAATCATTTGAAAATTCCATTATTATACCAATTCTTGGCTTCCAGCAAAATCATTAAAATTATCAGCTGTTCATACTTTACTATAAAAGAGCTTCTTTAGCCCCAAAACTCATTTATACAATTTATAGCCATTTGGACGCTTTATTTTTGCATAAAACGATTATTCAGTTTTTGTAAAGCCTTTTTCTCTATTCTGCTAACATAAGATCTTGATATATTAAGACGTTTTGCCACCTCACGCTGTGTTAGTTCATCCTGGCCTCCAAGTCCATATCTGAGCTTTATTACCGTTTTTTCTCTGTCGTCTAGCGAATCTTTTATATATTCTTTGAGCTTTTCCGATTTCATTTTTATATCTATGTTATCAGCTATGCAGTCATCTTCTGCAATAATATCGCTTAGAGTTAGTCTGTTCCCGTCATTGTCGGTATCTATAGGATCACTTATAAATACGTCCTGCGAGCATTTCTTCATATTTCTAAAATGCATTAATATCTCATTTTCTATACATTTAGCCGCATATGTAGCCAGTCGTATCCCTTTATCTTGCTTATATGTGGTAACTGCTTTAATAAGACCTATTGTCCCTATCGATATTAAATCATCCTGATCGCGCTGGCTGGAATAATATTTCTTGATTATGTGTGCAACAAGCCTCAAATTGTGTTCTATCAGCTTTGAACGCGCCTCCATATCTCCTTCTTCTTTATATCTTTGAAGGAGTAGGCGTTCTTCTTTTGCTGTAAGCGGACGAGGAAAAGAGCCCTGCGATGTCACATGCAGTATAAAATACGACAACTGCGCAAATATTTGAGATAAAGCTGATAAAATCACAAGCATTGCCTCCATTTACTAAATTTGTCTATAATTTAGATTTATGCTTGCAAAGCTTGGCAGGTGCAAGTCCTTTAAAATATTCAGCAATTTTCTTTTACATCTATATTATTTTTACTATTAAAACAGGCATTGCTTGAATAATACTTTTAATCTCTACAAAATGCCAGACTTATCTCTAAAATTATAATAGCCTCCAACAAAATCATTTACATTATTATGCTTTGTTAAAATATTGCTGTAAAATTATTAATCACTGGTCATATTTTAATCACCTATAAAACAGTAAAGTATTCTAATAAATACTCTATCTATTATTCAGTCTGTCTTTATTTAATATTTTATTTTCTTGTACTTATATTTTGATCAAAAATTAATTAAAGCAGGAAATAAACAATAAAAGGGCAGAAGATATCTCCTGCCCTTTTATTGTTACTATTACTTAACTGTTGTAAATATAAAAATTAGTTTATTGATCCTCAAAAAGGCTCTTTACTTTTTCAAAAAAGCCTTTGCGCTTGCCATAATTTTTGTCATTTGTATGCGCATCAAACTCTTTTAAAAGATCTATACTCTTGCTGTCTAGATTTTTAGGCACCTCTATCACCATAGTGACATACTGATCGCCGCGGCCAGCACTATTAAGCCTTTTTATGCCCTTCCCCTTAAGGCGTACTTTGTCGCCTGGCTGCGTTCCCTCGTTTACATGGAATTTAACATTCCCGTCAAGCGTAGGCACAACTATATCCGCACCAAGCGCCGCCTGTACAAATGTTATAGGTACATCGCAGTATACATCATAGCCCGACCTTTCAAATATCGGGTGCGGACGAATATTTATATGCACATGCAAATCGCCGGATGTACCGCCGTTTACACCCGCATCACCGCCGGCGCGCACTGAAAGTATCTGCGAGTCATCAATTCCGGCCGGAATATTTACTTCCGTTGTACGTCTTACTCGTACTCTGCCACTGCCGGAGCATGCATGACATGGATTATCTATAATCTTGCCCGCACCATGACATTTGTCGCAGACCCTTTGTGTCTGCATCATACCAAATGGAGTGCGCTGGCTGACACGCACATATCCGCTGCCCTTACAGTCGGGGCATGTGCGGCTTGATGTACCTGGTTCAGCGCCGCTGCCGCCGCAGACATCGCAGTTTTCAACACGCGTTACATTTACCGTTTTTACACAGCCCTTTGCCGCCTCTTCAAAAGATATCGTCACAGATGCTGAAACATCGCCGCCACGCCGCGGAGCGTTTGGATTGGAAGTGCGCCCGCCGCCAAATCCGCCGCCAAAAAAGCTGCTGAATATATCGCCCAAATCTCCAAAGTCTACATTGCCATATCCATAACTTCCGCCAGACGCACCGTAGCTTGGATCAACCCCGGCATGGCCAAACTGGTCGTACTTTGCCCGCTTTGAGCTGTCTGACAGAACCTCATATGCCTCGTTTACTTCCTTAAACTTGGCCTCGGCCTCTTTATCTCCCGGATTCAAGTCAGGATGATACTTTTTAGCAGCCTTGCGGTATGCTTTTTTTATTTCATCTTCACTGGCGGACCTGTCAACCCCCAGCACATCATAATAATCTCTTTTTTCAGCCATTAACGGTCTGCACCCCTAAATTTATATGTATAATACAGCTTGCTGGGCGGGTTAATACCCGCCCAAATTCATTGCTTTATAATTTACCAATATCTCGCGCTTCGCTCACAAATTTGCCTGCGGCTGTCAGCGTGCCGGCATATTGCTGTCGCTATTTTAACTTTTTGCGCAATTATCTGCTCTGTAAGCTTCGCGGTAGCAAGCATCAGTTTAGTCGGCAGTGTGGAACACACCTGCCTGCTCATCTACCATAACATAAATCCACATTTATTTCAAAACATTCGCGCGCCAAGCCGGTAAAGGACGCTGTATGTCTCTCCTACTCTCAGTCAGCAAAAAGAGTTTTGCTTTTACAGCGGACATATAGCTCGCTAATGTTTCCTGGAAGAAAATTATTTATTGTCGTCCTTTTTGTCCACGTCCTCATAATTGGCGTCGTAGACATTTGAGCCATCGCCTGCACCACCTGCCGCGTTTGCATTATTTGCACCGGCAGCGTCTGCGTTTTGCTGCTGAGCTGCGGACTCTTTATATATTCTCTCAGAGAGAGCAAAGATTTTCTTTTGCAGTTCTTCCTGCGCAGACTTAATTTTCTCAATGTCGTCGCCCTTAAGAGCTTCCTTCGTTGCGTCTATTGCAGCCTGGATATCCTTCTTTTCATCCTCGCTTACCTTATCTCCGAAGTCTGTCAAGGTTTTCTCACTCTGATAAACCATCTGGTCGGCATTGTTGCGGATATCCATCTCCTCGCGGCGCTTTTTGTCCTCTGCGGCATACTGCTCGGCCTCTTTTACCGCCTTATCGATGTCGTCTTTAGACATATTCGTGCTGGCGGAGATTGTAATGGACTGTTCCTTATTAGTGCCCTTATCCTTAGCGGATACATGTACTATGCCGTTGGCGTCGATATCAAAGGTTACCTCTATCTGCGGAATGCCGCGCGGCGCCGGAGCTATGCCGTCGAGCTTGAACATGCCCAGAGTCTTGTTGTCGCGGGCAAATTCTCTCTCGCCCTGAAGCACGTGCACCTCAACCGACGTCTGATTATCAGCGGCGGTAGAGAATATTTGGCTCTTTTTAGTAGGAATTGTAGTGTTGCGCTCTATTATCTTTGTGCATATGCCGCCCTGCGTCTCAATACCGAGTGACAGCGGAGTAACGTCGAGCAGCAGTAATCCCTTAACATCGCCGCCGAGCACGCCGCCCTGTATTGCAGCGCCTATTGCAACACATTCGTCGGGGTTTATGCCCTTAAACGGCTCTTTGCCCATAAACTTCTTTACCGCCTCCTGTACGGCAGGTATACGTGACGATCCGCCGACCATAAGCACCTTGTTTATGTCGGAAGCGCTGAGTCCTGAGTCGTTAAGCGCTTGTCTTACCGGGCCCATTGTGCTCTCAACCAAATCAGCAGTAAGCTCGTTGAACTTTGCTCTTGTAATAGTTGTCTCAAAGTGCTTTGGGCCCGTTGCATCGGCTGATATAAATGGCAGGTTTATATCTGCCGATGTTACGCCGGAAAGGTCTATCTTTGCCTTTTCTGCAGCTTCCTTTATCCTCTGCATCGCCATTTTATCAGAAGAAAGGTCAATTCCGTTCTCCTTTTTAAACTCAGCTAAAATATAGTCGATTATTCTCTTGTCAAAATCGTCGCCGCCAAGGCGGTTGTTGCCGGCCGTCGCCAGAACCTCCTGCACGCCGTCGCCCATTTCTATAATTGATACATCGAAAGTACCGCCGCCAAGGTCGTATACCATTATCTTCTGGTCGTTTTCCTTGTCTATGCCATAGGCCAGCGCCGCTGCCGTAGGCTCGTTGATTATTCTCTTTACCTCAAGGCCGGCTATCTTTCCGGCGTCCTTCGTCGCCTGACGCTGTGAGTCGGTGAAATACGCCGGCACAGTGATTACAGCTTCAGTTACAGGGGCGCCGATATAGCTTTCAGCGTCTGCCTTCAGCTTCTGAAGTATAATGGCCGATATCTCCTGCGGCGTGTATTTTTTGCCGTCTATATCAACAGTGTAATTTGTACCCATTTCCCTCTTTATCGAAGATATTGTGCGGTCTGGGTTTGTAATCGCCTGACGCTTTGCAACCTGACCAACGAGACGCTCACCTGTCTTTGAGAATGCCACTACCGACGGTGTAGTCCTTGCGCCCTCGGCGTTCGCTATAACTACCGGCTCTCCGCCTTCCATAACCGCTACACATGAGTTTGTTGTTCCTAAGTCAATTCCTATTATCTTTGACATGATTATTGCCTCCTGTTTTATTTTGTAAATTTATATTTAACTAAATTACCGTTTTTGCTATAAATCTCGTCGCTCGCTTAGCTAAAGCAGCATAATTGCTGCGTTGTTCTGAAATTAGTCAAAGCGGTATGACACATTACATATCCCATGCAAACCGCATATAATTTGCACGCACCTGCTATTGAATTTGCCGGCGTATTTTATGTCAAAATTTGTCACGGCGTTTTATACAATTCCTCCTGCCCGTTATAGAGGCAGACATATTCTTTAATTTGCCACCTTTACCATCGCCGGACGTATTACCGTATCGTCTATCATATAGCCCTTCTGAAGCACCTGCACTACGGTATTTTCCGGCACATCGGAATTTTCTTCATGCATCACCGCTTCATGAAGCATTGGGTCAAACGGTTCGTTTTCCGGATTAATTTCCTTAAGGCCAAGCTTTTCAAGCGCCTCCATAAGCTGGCGGATTGTCATCTCCACTCCCTTTGCATAATCCGCCGACGATGAGTCCGCCTCGGCCGCTCTTAACAAATTGTCTATCGACGGCAGCAACGCCTTTATTGTCTGCGCCTTTACAAACGCACTCACCTGCAACTTTTCACGCTCGCTTCTCTTCTTGTAATTATCAAATTCCGCCGCCGTGCGCAAAAGCATATCCTTTGCCTCGTCCAAATCCTTTTGAAGCGTAGCCGCCGCTTCGTCGGATGAGGACGCGCAGCCGGCATCCTTGCTGCAGCAGGTATTTTCTTCGCCAGATTTTTCCTTTTCGGTGCTTTCATGCATCGAACTTTCTTTCTTTATTTTTTCCTGTTTTTCCTTATTATTTACCTTTTTGCTGTTAGACAAGTTTACACGACCTTTCATGTATTTTAATATAACAGACTATTCTCCAAAATATTTGCTGAACACTTCCTTTATCCTGCTTTCAAAAATTTTTGTGAAATAATCTATTTTAGGAATAAGCTTCTCATAGTCCATTCTCAGCGGACCTATTATGCCCAGGCTGCCCGCCGCGGACTTGCCAAAATTATATTTTTTTACCACAACACTCGAGGTTTTCAGCTCATTTCTGCCAGTGTCGTCGCCAAATATTACTCCTATCTCATCTCCCGCTGTCTTGAGCAGAGAAAGCATATCTTCCTCACTTCTCAAAAACTCAAATATAGAGCGAGCCTCCTCGCCATTGAACTCGCAAAGCAGATGATCACCGCCGTTCATTTTAACATGCGATGTTCCAGCTTCTGCTGCCGCCTGTGCAAGTGCAACCAGCATCGGTGCCGCCATCATGATGTCAAGCGGAAGAGATGCCGAAACCGTCTGAACATACGACATACTTATGTCCGACAGCCTTTTGCCGATAAACCACTCCTTAACTATATTCATAAAGGCCTGTTGAAGCTCAGGTGTTATGTCGCAGCTGAGCCTGTAAATTTTGTTACGGACAGCCCCTGCCGATGTCAGCAATATTATAAGTCCTGTCCTGCTTCCAAGCTGCACCGTGTCAACCCTAATCAGGCTTACATCGCCATCCGAAGGAGTTGTCATTACCGCTGCATAATTTGTTATAGCGGCAAGAGCGCGGCCGGCATTTTCCAGCAGCTTTTCCGGGTCGTCTGCCTCAGGTAGCATATTGTCTATCATGCTTTTGTCCCTTTTATCAAGCTTGCCGGATGCAAGCCCGTTTACATATAGCTTAAATCCCTTTACCGATGGTACTCTCCCCGCCGAAGTATGCGGCTGTATAAGATATCCCTGCCCTATCAGCTCGCCCATTTCATTGCGTATAGTAGCTGACGAAACTGAAAACGGCAGCGCTTCACTCAGCGCCTTCGAACCTACAGGCGTACCTGTATTTATATACTCCTTAACAATTGCCATTAGTATCTGCAATTGCCTTTCTGTGGGTTTCATGATATCCTCCGTGAAATTATAAACATATATATTGTTAGCACTCATTATCATCGAGTGCTAACAACTATAATTTACCACCTTTTAGCAATATAGTCAATAGTCCATTTGTAAATATATTGTTAATGCTAAGCAGATTTTATTCTATTATTTTTATCAATAAATTTTTATATAATCTGCATTGCCTGTATAGACATCTAACCTACCGTTGCATCATTGTATTTATAATAAAAATTTGCCGTATTATTGACGAACCAAAAATACAGCAAAATCAAATTGTATAACCGCAGCCTTCAGCGTCTTATTAAAAATCAGTATAACCGCACGCCTGCACAACACTGTCCGCATAGCCGGCAATTTTAATTATTCATACAGCAAATAAGCGATTATCGAATTAGATACTAAAAATCCCCGCCTGTCTAAATATATTCGGCCGTCAGAAATGTGAACAAGCCCTTTTTTTAATAACATTTCAGCCCTGCCGAATATTCGCTCAGCCACCTCTGTTCCGTATATTTCCGACAGAGCTGGTAAAAAAATGCCGTCATGCAGTCTCAACCGCAGCATAACATATTCTTCGATATCTCCGGCGCATCTCTCTTCAAGCTTTAAAGCCTTATGCCCTTTTCGCATAAATTCATCAAGGCTGCGCGGATAATAAAATCTGCTTTTTCCTATACAGGAATGTGCTGCCGGACCTATGCCAATATACGGCTCAAGCTTCCAGTATTTTAAATTGTGCAGGCATTCAAATCCGGGCAGTGCAAAGTTAGATATCTCATACTGCAAAAGGCCGCGCTTTTCGAGCTCTTCGCATACATTTAAATAAATATCGCAAACCTCGTCATCGCCTGGAATATTATATTTCCCCTTCTCATTATAAAGCGGCGTGCCCTTCTCTACTTTCAGCATATACGCAGAAATATGTTTTACTCCTAAATCTGCGGCAAAGTCAGCCGTCATTATGGCCGATTTAACATCCTGCCCCATTATTCCAAGCATTATGTCAACCGAAACGTTGCCAATTCCGGCACAAAGAGCCGATTCGACAGCCCTTTCCGCCCGCTCCGGCGTATGGCGGCGGCCAAGAAGCTCAAGCTGACGCAAATCTGCCGACTGCAGGCCGAGTGACAGCCTGTTTACTCCGCCAAATCTCAAGCCGGATGCCAGCGCATCGGTCACCGTGTCCGGATTTGCTTCAACAGTAATCTCGGCCGATGCTAAATCTATGTTATAAATTCTCGCAGCACAATCAATTATCTTTGCAATGCGGCGCGCGCCCAGCAAAGACGGGGTGCCGCCGCCGAAATATATCGTGTCAGCCCTTCCGCCAAACTCCTCATGCCAAGCGCTGAGGTCGCGGCAGACGGCATCGGTATAAGAGTCAAACAGCATATCGTCCGCGCCGGCAACAGAGTAAAAATCGCAGTACCGGCACTTAGACAGGCAAAACGGCACATGTATATATATGCCGATATTGCCGCTCTCTTTAGTCATGCCCGCTGTTTTCCTCCCTAACTGCAAAAATGATTTATAAAATCATACACTTAAGCCTAAATTCAATAAATTTTGTCCTAAAGTTCTGTTTTATATTAATCGGCCAAATGCTATAGCAATCTGAAGCACATACTTCACCATAGCGGAAGCTCATATTAAACGCGATTTTCGCTTCCAGCAGATCAAAAGTCCTGCTTTATTAAAGCCGCTGTCAGAAAATTCACATGCAGTGCTGATTTAAATTATTATTCATCCAGCTTCAGCACGGCAATAAACGCCTCCTGCGGGACCTCGACATTGCCGAGCTGACGCATGCGCTTTTTGCCCTTCTTCTGCTTTTCCAGCAGCTTCTTCTTTCTGGTTATATCGCCGCCGTAACATTTTGCGAGCACGTCCTTACGCATAGCTTTTACCGTCTCGCGCGCAATTATTTTTCCGCCCACCGCTACCTGTATAGGCACCTCAAAAAGCTGGCGCGGAATATTGTCCTTTAGCTTCTCGGCTATCCTGCGCGCGCGCGGATACGCCTTATCGGTGTGGACTATAAACGAAAGCGCGTCAACCACATTTCCGGAAAGCAAAACGTCCAGCTTTACAAGGTCGGACTTTGCATAGCCTATAATCTCATAGTCATAAGACGCATAGCCCTTTGTCCTCGATTTTAAAGCATCGAAAAAGTCATACACTATCTCATTAAGCGGCAGCTCGTAATGAATATCCACTCTGTCCTTGCCGGTGTATTGCATGTCCTTGAACACGCCGCGCCTGTCCTGACAAAGGTCCATAATAGTGCCCACATAGTCCGACGGGCTTAATATGTGCACGGAGGTTATCGGCTCCTCGCAGTACTGTATCTGCGCCGGGTCAGGATAGTTTGTAGGATTGTCTATTTCTATCTCGCTGCCGTCCGTCATCTTAATTTTATAAACAACGCTCGGCGCAGTGGTGATTATTCCTATATCAAATTCGCGTTCTATGCGCTCCTGTATTATTTCCATATGCAGCAGGCCTAAAAATCCGCATCTGAAGCCAAAGCCAAGCGCTGCTGACGTCTCCGGCTCAAACAGCAGAGACGCGTCGTTAAGCTGCAGCTTTGCAAGCGCTTCTTTTAAATCTTCATACTGCGAGCCGTCGGCTGGATATATGCCGCAGAACACCACCGAGCTTGCCTTGCGGTATCCCGGCAGCGGCTCGTCAGCCGGTGCATCGGCGTCTGTTATTGTATCGCCCACACGAGCGTCAGCGACATTTTTTATAGATGCTGTTATATATCCGACCTCGCCGGCTTTAAGCTCGTCGCATGGCTGCATTGATATCGCCATTTTGCGGCCAAGTTCAACTATGTCAAACTGAGCTCCCGTCGCCATCATTTTTATTCTCATTCCCGATTTTACTGTGCCTTCTACCACGCGGAAATAAACCACAACCCCTTTATAGGCGTCGTAATAAGAGTCAAAAATAAGAGCCTTAAGCGGTGCATTTTCGTCACCGGCCGGAGGCGGGACGTCTTTTACTATCATCTCCAGCACCTGCTCCATATTCTGCCCGGTTTTGGCAGACACCAGCGGCGCATGAGATGCGGGTATGCCTATAATATCCTCTATTTCCTCTATAACCCTCTGCGGCTCGGCGGCCGGCAAGTCAACCTTATTTATAACCGGAAGTATCTCCAATCCGTGCGATACGGCGAGATAAGTATTAGCAAGCGTCTGCGCCTCAACCCCCTGCGATGCATCGACAACAAGCAGCGCCCCCTCGCATGCCGCAAGCGAACGCGACACCTCGTAGTTAAAGTCGACATGTCCGGGTGTGTCTATAAGATTAAGCTCATATTTTTCGCCGTCGGCGGCATCATAATAAAGGGTGACGGCGTGCGCTTTTATCGTTATGCCGCGCTCACGTTCCAGCTCCATGCTGTCCAGCAGCTGCTCCTCCATCTCACGTTTTTCAACAGAGCCGGTAAGCTCCAGCAATCTGTCAGCCACGGTGGACTTGCCATGGTCAATATGCGCTATTATGGAAAAATTCCTTATATTTTTCTGAGGTATCATATGTTTTTCTTCACTCCGAAAATAAGTTTGCATTACCATATATTATATTTATAAAAAGACCGCAGCTACCTGAATATCCTTGTATTGCAGCCTTTAATATTGCATATAAAATTATTATATAATAATGAATACCAATTTTCAATTAAAATCATTTCTTTTTATTTTTCGCGTTGACAAGAGAGGCGTATTTATGATATAATGCCTCTTGCAATTTAATAGTATTTGGAGAGATGTCCGAGTGGTTTAAGGAGCTAGTCTTGAAAACTAGTGACCCGAAAGGGCCTAGGGTTCGAATCCCTATCTCTCCGCCACCAGGCTGAGCCTGGACGCATGTTCGCGTTCAGGTTCTCTTTTTTATTTTTCTCACTGCCCGCGTACCCTCTGTATCTTAAGATTATTGTCTGCAGGCTGAGCCTGGACGCATTTCGCGTTCAGGTTCTCTTTTTTTTATTTACCCTTTTCACTCGCGTTTGTAATTGGTATCTATTTTTTCAAAACTTTGCTCCAGAGTGAATGATTGAACCGTTCTTTGAACCCTTTTCCTTTTATTTTCAGAA
>CAJFJP010000058.1 GCA_904384255.1 Candidatus Timburyella stercoris | reverse complement strand
TGAATTTGAAAGTGTGGTGGTAGTGGCACCAGCTCGCTTATTATTTTTTACAACCCAATCTGCAACCCCGCATTCCTCACTCGTCATTCCTTTAAGTAGCTCTGACTCACGTTCTGCCGGTGTTACGTGGAATTGCAGTTTTTCATCCTTAGTCAGAGCAAACAATATGGGGCGATCCAACAAGATGCTTAGCTGCTGAGAAGCCAGCTGCAAAATTTCCTGTTCATCTCTTCCCTGTTGCAGCTTTTGGTTGCAGTTCATCAGCAGTTCAGTATAATAAGCTTTCTGAGCTGCTTGTCTCGCCTGCTTCTTTACACGGGTCGCCAATGTGCTGGAAATAACACTGGCAGTCATCATAATAAGAAAAGTGACTGGATAGTCCGGAGCTGTTACCTCTAACGAAAATTGCGGTACAGTGAAGAAATAATTGAAAGCAATTACACTTAATAAAGATGCAAATGCTCCATATAGATGTCCATGTGTCCAAATGCTTGTAACCAGGACACCGAGAATATAAATGATAATGATATTTGCTTCCCTTAAGCCAAGCAAAAAGAAAGCCCATCCAATAAGAGTAGCCAACGCAGTTATAATCAGTGTCTTTAGCAAATCGCGCCAACTAAACCGAATGCTGTCGCCGCGGAGAAATTTTAACTTCTTTTTATATAGCGGCTGTGTATCCGGAATAATATATATCTCCAAGTCACCTGCGCTGTCAGCAAGCCGGTCAACCAGTGTTTTCCCTTTAAAAAATGAATTTGGACGATGATTAGTCCGGCCCAATACAATTTTGGTAATACCGCTGGCCCGCGCGTATTCCGCTATTTGAGCGGCAGGATCCTCGCCATATACTGTAGCAATTTGTGCTCCCATTTGCTCTGCCAGACGCAGATTATCACGCAGTCGTTTTAAATTATCTCCTTTTAGTTCTTTTGTCTCTGGCGTTTCGACAAAAAGTGCAGTAAAGCTGCTGTGAAAAGCTTCAGACATTCGTGCAGCAGTACGGATAACTTTAGCATTAGAGGGCGAACTAGACAGGCAAATCAAAATATGTTCACCGGCCTTAGCGGCAGCTTCATTGCCCGTTTTCTGCGCAGTTCGGTTAATACGATCAGCTGTTCGGCGCAGGGCTATTTCTCTAAGAGCAATTAGATTTTCTTCTGTAAAAAAATTGCTGAGTGCCCGCTGTGCCTGCCCCTTTTGATAGACCTTGCCTGCCTGTAGTCTGGCAATTAGATCTGCCGGCTCAATATCAATCAGTTTTACTTGGTCGGCAGAGTCAAAAATTCTATCTGGTATTCGCTCGCTGACAGCAATGTTGGTAATAGATTCTACCAAATCGTTTAGTGATTCTAAATGTTGAACATTTACTGTAGTATAGACATCAATGCCCGCCCGTAAAAGTTCTTCAACATCCTGATAGCGCTTGGCATGACGACTCCCTGCAGCATTGCTGTGTGCCAGCTCATCTACCAAAATTAATTGTGGCCTGCGCATGAGCGCAGCGTCAATGTCAAATTCTTTTAAATTAACGCCCTTATATTCTATCTCTTTGCAGGGCAGTTGCTCCAATCCATCTAAAAGGGCCAATGTTTCCGGACGTATATGGCGCTCCACATATCCGACAACTACATCTTTTCCCATCGCTTTATCCTGATGAGCTGCCTGTAGCATAGCATATGTTTTTCCCACTCCGGCAGCATAACCGAAAAATATCTTTAAGCTGCCATGCTTCGTACGATTTTCTTGTCTTTGTATTGAATACAGCAGTTGCTGTGGATCCGGCCGTTGTTCCTCCATAAACTTTTCCTTTCTGCAAATACAGAAATTTATTGTTAATATTATAACACAATCAGCATTTTGAAACCATAAAAAACAGTCAATAGATGTTAATATTATATTAAGAAACAAAAAGATAGCAAAAATTAATCAAAGTTGTTCATCAAATAAAAATTCTGCCTGACTTTATAAAAAACTCATTTTAATATCGCATTTTCTCAGTAATATATTTAAACTACAGAAAAAACGTTTTGCAAAGATGCTCTGTCACGCACCTTGAAAACTCTCTTTAAGATTTGCCGTCTAAGTCGCTATGCTGTTTAAGTTATTGTTATAAAGTGAGCAGACATTTCTTCCCTGATTAATATACATAATTGGTAAAATAATTTTGGTCTTTAACTGTACAAATGTTTTTGGGGAATAATATAGATAAATTTCCGTCTCTTATAGTATGGATAAAGTATTAAAACTCAAAAAAGGCAAAAACATTTTTGAAATATATAGTATATTTCGTAAATACGCTTTTTATGCTGTAAATATTTTTAGCTACATTTTATTGTATTGACTGCAAATTTTGACTCTTTTATAATGATGAAAAATTATACGATTTTTGTGCGAAGCGGTATAAAAGGTGCTTTTACAACGACGGCTATGGGTTTAATCTCACCCTTGATATACAAATACTCAAGAATGTACACTTAAGCTTCCCCATATAAAAAGCTTTGACGAGCTTAAAGCATATAAAACTATTGTCCGGCTTAATCAATATCCAACCGTTACAGTGCAGATGAAATTTCATGCCGTTTCATCCGGCTTGGCAGAGACGTTCGGCAGAATAAAATCGACCGCATGCAGCAAGGTAGACATGTGAGCTATATGCGGCCGGATTTAAATGGTATGAAAACATATTTTTGCAGCAGTTTGCATATGTGTACAGCCGTGAGATATACGACTATGAAAATGATATGGTTGACATAGACAGGCTGCTTGATGCTGGCGAAGACTTCGGCGGTTATGACGCCGTGTGTCTGTGGCATCAATATCCTCGTCTTGGCATTGACGAACGCAGCCAGTGGGATTTTTTTGAAGATTTTCCCGGTGGACTTAACGGCATAAAAGAAATAACAAAAAAATGTCATGAAAGAGGCACAAGAGTCATGCTGCCTTATAAGCCGTGGGACGCGCCAAGCAGTATGTCGCCCAACGAAACAGCAGTATGTCTGGCATATATCATAGAAAATACTGGCGTAGATGGCTTTTTCCTTGACACCATGTTTAATATTCCAAACAACTTTCGCACTCAAGCCGATAAAGTAAAAAAAGCTGTGTTTTTTGCACCGAGCTTCCACCAGAAAGCGGAAGAACTATAGAGACGCTTACCGGGTCATGGCAGCAAAGTACTCCTCTTCACTACCAAACGCCGATTTTACAGTATGTTTTTCCAGAACACCGCAGTCACTTTATTTCTCGCTGGTCTATAGACTCAGACAGAGATAATATACTCAAAAAAGCTATTATGAACGGGAGCGGCCTTGTAATATGGCAGGATATTTTTGGCTCATGGCTGCCATATGATGATTATCAAAAGGCGGAAGTAAAGCGTTGGAAACAAATTTGGCTTGATAATAAAAACTGTTTTTTATCTCAAAATGTATTTCCGCTGTGGCCCGCTTTACAACATGATATTGTGATAAACGCCTTTATCTGCGATTTAAGCGGTGAGGCAATATTTACAGTTTACAACAATTCGGATGAATTTATTAAAGGAGATATCCTTTCCTGCAAGTCATATGGCGAAAACAAAGTCTGCGATTTATGGAACAATAACACCGATGTACACATAACAGGAGATAAAATTTCCGCGTCGCTTAATCCGCATCAGGTCGCTGTTATAAAAGTAAAAATTAAAAATTGATTTGATTGATTTTGGCAGCACAGTCTATTTGGGCCTGTAGTGCAGAGATTATTTAGAAAGCATAAACAGAGTTACCAGTTGTCATAAACGAGCTTGAGAGCATAACTAGGAGGAGTTTATAATGTCGGCCGGTAGCTCCGTTTAAAGTTAATGACGCGCTCCAATAATTTTTAAGGGATTTATCAAGCCATTTCATGTTCGAATAATAGCTTGCAGCATAATTTAAAATAATTTCATGGCGGGCGTTTGTGTCGTTCATCTCAATAGAAGTTCCGCTCTTGTCGTTTCCGTAGTCTAAATCCTCCACTGTATACGGCTCAACTGGTACAATTTCATATAGATCCGCACCGGTAAGCTCAGCGATTTTTCCGCTATGCTCTTTGTATTGCCGGTAGCCGAAAAATAAGCTACCAGCACATTTCCCTTTGTATCTGACGTCGAAAATTCTTCTTCCAGTCTCCCATCGATCTCTGATTTTAAAGAGTCTGCTGCTGACTGAGTTGTATTTGCGCTTTCATCATTTGCTGCTTGGCAGGCAAATAGTCCTATTGTTATGCAAAGCACAGCCAGCAATATAAAAATACCTTTTGCCCTTTTCATCATATTGCTTTTTTTATGCTTCGCATATTTTTAATACTGCTTAAAGTTAAAATGCTTTTATAAGCTTTGCAACAAAAGTTTTTGTTATCTCATAAATGGAATATTGAACATAATCTATATTAGCAATCTCCATAGCTTTTTTCTGTTTGTCAGTATGACTGGTATATGGATATACGCCAAACAAAAACGGGAAAAATGCATAAATAAATTCTTGTGTATCGGCATCTGTTATATTAGGGAAAAATTTTTCCAGGCAGTGTATTATGGCTTGCATGGCGCTAGAGTATATTTTTTTTAAATCTACAAGTCTCTCTATGCGGCTGTTCATTTCCATATCATAAAGGTTCATTGACAAAAGCTTAAGCATACATCCGCGCTTTTCCAGCGTGTGGGCGATTGTCTCTGCAAATTTGTCAGCGGACAGTGCGTCATCTTTGCAGGCAATTTCTTTCAAATCTGCGGTCCATGCTTCATATTCCCGTCCAAGCAGCGCCAGAAAAATTTCCTCTTTGGTCTGAAAATAGTTGTATATAGATGTGCGGGTAAAAGAAGTTTTGCTCCCAATATCTCGAAGCGTGATATCATTAAACCCCATAGTTTCATAAAGAGCTGCACAGGCATTAATGATTTCTTCTTTTCTGGCAATTGTCAATTTTTCTGAACCCTTCGGCATAATCTTCCTTCTTCCTGCGCTGGGAAATGCGCCGCGGTAAATTAAGGAGCAGCCCAGCCGATAGTAAAATTTATGGATTTTTTAAGCTCTAATAAAATGCGAAAACTTAAAAACGTGATGCAATAAGCACAGCATGCATCAGCAAACATATGCGAGAGCAATATATAACATATATTTCATCCATTGGCAATTCTAAATTAGACTTAATTTTTAATGATGCGCTTTGCCCAATCTTTCACGTCCAAGCCATTTAGAAGCCGGCCCTTTTCCCACAACATGCCTGAGTAAATTGACTTAAAGCGCTTTTCCGCCTTTTCAATGCCGCTGCCGCCGGATGTGGCAAACGGAATAATCCTCTTGCCGGAAAAATCATAACTTTCCATAAATGTGTCAACAATGCGGGGCTCAACATACCACCAGATGGGAAAGCCTACAAATACAGTATCATATTTCGCCATGTCATGCACTGGTTCCGCTACAGCAGGGCGGCATGCAGGATCGTCCATCTCTTTCGTGCTTCGACTGGATTTATCCGTCCAGTCCAAATCAGCCGCCGTATATGGCTGTACAGGACGGATCTCGTACAAATCCGCACCGACAGCATTTGCTATCTCTTGTGCCACGCTGGCTGTAACACCACTGGCGGAAAAATATGCTACCAATATCTTACTCATAATTATTGCTCCTTTAATTCGTTAAAGCTCAATCAAATCATATTCTCGCGAGCCGATTCCAAGCTCGGCGGCGGCTTCAATAGTATGAATGCCGTTACGGCTGTTTACACGTTCCATAAAATGCTCTTTCCCCGGATCGTCGGAAGCAGTAACAAGGTCGATACACGCCTGATCAATAGCCACAGGATCCAGAGATGCAAGGATGCCAATATCTTTCATACATGGATCCTCTGCTACGGCACAGCAGTCGCAATCTACAGAAAGATTTTTCATTACATTTACAAATGCCAATCTGCCTTTAAAATGTTCCACAACACTTGACGCAGCATCGGCCATGGCCTCAGGAAATTCTACACTGCTGGCGTGCTGCTCCCATGTCTTGAAACGGTCGTCAGTTTTACCCGCTGAGTGAATAAGCGCCTTTCCGGCGCGAGAGGCGCATCCGATAGATAGTTGCTTTAATGCTCCACCATATCCTCCCATGGGATGACCTTTGAAGTGGGCCAACACCAACATAGAATCGTAGTTTACAATGTTCTTGCCTAAATAATTTTCCTTAAGGACTTTGCCGTTTGGTATGGACCATACCACGTCAGGGCCATCAGCGTCCATTAAATCAACATCAAAGTATTTTGTCCAGCCATGCTCATTCAGAAGCCGTAAATGTGATTCTGTGTTGTCACGCACACCGCCTGAGGCATCGCCGTATGCAGTATTACACTCCACAACAATGCCGCTTACCTCTTCTACCATTGGCCGCCAAAACTCTGGATGTAGAAAATTCTGATTGCCCTTTTCGCCGGAGTGGACTTTGACCGCCACTTTTCCCGGCAGTTTAACGCCCAAAGCGCGGTATAAGTCCACAACCGCTTCCGGCGTTATTTTGCGTGTAAAATAAACCTTCGATTTCATATAAAGACCTCCTTATTTTATTATTTCATACTTTCTTTTAAATTTTATCACGCTCAAGAGTCTTATATCCGGCAGCCATAACAATTGTTCCGTCAGTTATGTTATCTATCATTTCTTCTGTTGCGTCAAGCTCAGACATATTCATAACAAGCTCCATTTCGCACATCCAGCTTTCCAGAGCATCAAGTCCTTCCAGAGCTGTCTGTTCATCAGTCTTGTCCGCTGTGCTGGCACCACATGTATTGGCAAACCTTTTAACCCTTTGCATACCATATGGCAGAATGAACCGGTAATATGGCAGAGAAACTGCCTCCAGAGTCATCCCATACGTGACGTTGGTATAAGCGCTGAACAATTGGCCCAGCATATGTACAATCCAGTCGGTCGTTTTCCCGCGGGAAACCAGTGTATTAAGTACTTATGTAATCTTTATAAATCAATTAAAGAAGCGGAAATACCTGACTAACTAACATTTTATTATGACCAATTGTATCGGATAGGCCGCTAACATAGATATATAATTTTCACTGTCCATAATGTCTGCCGTTAAAACAAGTGCTTGATATAAAGATATCATATTACTATGTTCTTTTTGATAATTCTCATCATATTTTTTAATTATATTCTGACACAATGTCAGCATATATAATATAGCACTATTCTGACACAGTGTCAATATGATTAAAAATTTTTTTACAATATTATAGGCATGCAAATATTTAAAATTACCGCGGATTTTCTTGCTTTTATATTTAATATGTATTAAAATAAAACAGAGGAAAGCTTGTATATTATTATGTATAAGCATAGCGGAAATCTGTTTTGAGGGAACCAACCGCGCGGGCGGTAAAATAAAAAGGAAGGTGAGCTTTTTTATGGGTGGTCTATTTAAACTCAAGCAAAACGGAACCACAGTAGGAAAAGAAGTAATTGCAGGCTTAACAACATTTTTTGCAATGGCGTATATCATTGTTGTAAACCCAGGTTTGTTAAGCCAAGCCGGCATGGAATGGGGTGCAGTTTTTCTTGCAACCATTATCTCGGCTATTATAGGCACATTAGTTATGGGTCTTGTCGCCAATGTGCCTTATGCTCAGGCACCCGGAATGGGACTTAATGCGTTTTTTGTCTTTACGGTTTGCTTTACGCTCAAATTTACGTGGCAGCAGGCTTTGTCAATGGTGTTTATCTGCGGTTTGATAAACATTATAATAACCGTTACAAAACTACGCAAATTTATAATTAAATCGATACCGCGCAGCCTGCAAAATGCTATTGGCGGCGGCATTGGTATTTTCGTTGCCTACCTTGGTCTGCTTAATGTCGGTATTATCACATTTGATTCCGGCGTGCCGGCGCTGGCAACCTTAGATCAGCCACAGTTCTGGCTGTTCCTTATAGGCTTAGCGCTGACAATTGTTCTGCTCGTGTTAAAGGTTAAGGGTGCTATACTTATAGGTATTGTAGCAACTACTCTGCTCGGCATACCTATGTCAGTAACAGTAACATCACAGTCAATAAGCTTTATCGACGCATGTCAGCAGCTGCCGACAACTTTTGGTGCCATATTCACTAGCGAAGGCTTAGGTTCATTATTTTCTGATGTATCAAAAATACCACTGGTCTTGGTCACAATTTTTGCTTTTAGCATTTCTGATACATTTGATACTATTGGTACATTTATCGGCACCGGCCGCCGCACCGGCATCTTCAGTGAAGAGGACGAGCGCACTATGGAAACCAGCCGGGGCTTTAAATCTAAGATGGACAAGGCCCTGTTTGCAGATGCTACTGCGACATCTATAGGTGCGATTTTCGGCACATCCAACACCACTACCTATGTTGAAAGTGCTGCGGGCATTGGTGCAGGTGGACGCACCGGACTTACCAGCGTCGTTGTTGCCATATGCTTTGCAATTAGTGCATTTCTTGCTACATTTGTCAGCGCTGTCCCATTTGCGGCAACGGCACCAGCTTTAGTGGTTGTCGGCGTAATGATGATGTCGTCCTTTAAGGAAATTAACTGGGAAGATTTCAGCGAGGCGGTGCCTGCTTTCTTTGCCGGTATCTTTATGGCGCTTTGCTACAGCATATCTTATGGTATTGCAGCCGGCTTCGTCTTCTACTGCATTACAAAGATTTGCAAAAAGCAGATAAAGGAAATTCATCCAATTATCTGGGTTGTAACTGGTTTATTTATTTTAAACTTTATACTTCTGGCTATTATTTAACCATACCTCAATAAGATAAAATAAGGGCATTTTATCATGCCCTTATTTTTTTATACCCATTTTTCTACTATTTCTTATAGTTCTTTTAAGTAGCATCTCGGTCATTGCCAAATCAAAAAATTATAGACACAATTTATTAGCAACTCCCGGTGATGTAGGAGTTTTTGCCTTTTCGTTTGTTTAACTTTGCCTTTAAGCAGGTCAATATTTCACTGGACGTCTCTCAAGCGCTTAGTACTGCTTTGTGTGCAAAAAAATTGGAAAATGTAATGCTGATGCCATAATGCCTGCAAAATAAATGCTGTATATAATGATCTTGCATAACTACTCTAAATTCTCGACGCAGTCAGAGTTAAGAAAAACAAAGTCCAAATGCATAAATCAGCAATAATTAACATCTTCATCGACGAGCTTATCTTTATTTACACCGCTGTGAGGTTCATGGTCGACTTGCCGCAAATTTAGCAGACATAAATTCTACAACTTATTGCCATTTGCATTGGCATATAAGTATGCATCAAAAAATTTTGGTCAGATTATTTCATATCTTAGGCCGCTTCTCCTCATAACTTTTTGTTAAATAAATCGTCGTATTAAAAAATATTGACAGTATCTTAAAATGGCAATTTCTTTAAAAAAACAGCAGCAAACTAAATTTATAGGCCTTTATATTTAAAAATTATACACTGTAAAATTTTGTCACTGGTTAAAGCAGCGTGGACAAAATGTCTTTTACAATGGTATAATTATTTTTTCCTCCTCATAGATTTATAAAGTAATTTAATTGTCAGGAGGCACTTTAATGAATGCAGAACAAAGCAATGGCTGCAGCGCTTCTCTTGATCTTCCTTATCCTCCGGTGCACGCCGAAACAAAGAAGTACGATTATGCTTATGCCATGCTCAGCAATATTGGCAGCGGCAATTCCGAGATGTCGGCAGTCAGCCTGTATTTTTATAACAGCGTTATTTTAAAGGCAGAATACGCGGATTTTGCCCGCTGTTTTCATGATATCAGCATAATCGAGATGCATCATTTAGATATATTTGCCACATTATCATATCAAATGGGGTTTGATCCAAGGCTGTGGAGCCTGAAAAATAACTGTAAGCAATACTGGTCTCCCTCTTACAATAACTATCCAAGAAAAGTACGGGAAGTTATAGAAAACTCTATTAAAGGCGAAGAGGCAGCCATACGTAAGTATATTGCCCAATCGGAAAGTATATGCGATGCAAATATTGTCGAAAATCTTGAGCGTATTATTCTCGATGAAGAGCATCATATTGAGATATTCTATAATTTGCTCTCACGCATAAGCTGAGCTAAGCTCGCGTAACCTGAGAAGTCATTTCTCCTATTGCTGTATATTCTTTCCAGCACGGCATTATATTATAATTATCCTTTGAAACATTGCCGATGCACGGATTAGGCGTATTTATCTAAAATAAGCAGTTCGGCAACATGGTAAAATATGCAGGTAAAGCTGCTGGGCAAAAATGGTATAGTACGGACTTCTCATTATGGTATAAAGTTAGCTGTGCCTATTAGCTCGTTGAAATGATATAATTACAGAGCTTTAGCCGTTAGTCGTCGCACCTTTAGATGGTTTTATAAAGCAGTATAAAATTACCTTAATACTTTATACTCTACTGTCAGTATTAGACTAAATTTACTTGTCGTAACAGTATATTTAATTTTGAACAATCTTTTATTTGATTTGCAATAGCTAGCTTTTGCTTGTTGAGGATTTTAACCTTTTATTCAACAGTTTTTCAAGATTAAGCTAACATCAAAAACCGGCCCCATGTATCATGGAGCCGGTTTTATTGGCTAGTACTAATTAACTCATATATCCATTTCCTGCAAGGCTGACAAATTCGTCATAGCTAATGCTGTAGTCGTAATATACATATTCAAAAACACTGCCATCAGATACATCGGGAGAAAAATATGTCACGCCTAAAATTTCGTCCACTGGGCATATGCTCAGCACTTCACGGCCGCTTTCATAAAACCGGATGTAAAATACATCCTCATAATCGCCTGCGTTTACAGTGCCATGATTTGTCAACGTTATTCCATCAAAGCGGCTTATATATTCATCTATATCTTCTATCAGATACACATATCCACCGGTTTCAGGCATCTCACCATTTTCATCATACTGATATACGGTTTCTATTTCGACCTTATCAATATTATAATCTTTAAGCAGGTCGCGTATAGCTGTCGGCGAGGGGGCTTCCCATCCTGGACTTTGTTACCTCTTTAGTTTTTCCAGTCATTCCACTTTGTACTTCTATCTTGATAATATCTGTCATATCGTTATCTACTAGGCGCTGGATATGCCCCTCAGCAGTGGGAAGTAGTGGACGCCGGAGGTGGCTATTACGCATTAAAGAGCGTATACAACGGCAAGGCTATCGATGTGCCC
>CAJFJP010000057.1 GCA_904384255.1 Candidatus Timburyella stercoris | reverse complement strand
CCGACGCGATAGTGGATATTGTCGAAACAGGCCAGACGCTTAAAGAGAACGGACTTAACGTCATAGAGGACATAATGCCGATATCTGCAAGGACTATTGTAAACGTGGCAAGCCTTAAAACACGGAAGAATGAAATAGAAAAATTTACAAACGGTATTATAAAGGCTCTGTCGCTTTAAAACGGTGTTGAGAGATATGCAGCTTTGTCCTGAGCGCTTAAGCCGGCGGGAGTGAACCAAATGTGCCTAAAATGTGTCGCTGCTGCTTTTTTTACTTTTTCACCCTTGGTATGTGTCAGCGGGCCGACCATCTCAAAAGCAAAAGTTTATCTCTGCCGCAGATGTTTTAGATGCGAAGCAGTTTTCAGTAAGAAAGTTTTCGTGCGCGCAAGGCATACAATTTCTGCTATACTGCCGTATGGCAGAAATTTTAACGCAGTATACGCGCAAAAAACGCTTAAAACCATATTCTGTTCGACACCCGGCAGCTTAAAGCGGCATAAAACATAATCTAGACCTATATACATGGCAGATTAAGCATAGCTTGGCAATATAGCCGGATAGTGATTTTATGTAATAAAGCGGCTTGCCCTGCTTTTAGGCAGAAGCCGCATAACAAAATTAAAAGGAGGAGAATTTGCATGATAAGAATAATTAAAGCCGACGGGACGGCGGAAATGGATTTTTTAAAAGAGCTTCGTGCCCGCAGCGGCGAAACAGATAAGGCCGTCACGCAAACAGTGACGGAAATAATAAACGATGTGCGCGAAAACGGCGACAGCGCAGTAGATAAATATTCGAAAAAATTTGACGGATTTATACCTGAAAAACGCATACTTGACCGTGAGGATATAAGGAAAGCGGCGGAGCAGTGCGAGGGCGAATATCTTGAGATGCTGCGCCGTGCCGCAGCGAATATAGAGCGTTTCCACCGCCGCCAGGTACAGCAGAGCTGGCTGACTACCGAGGAGGACGGAGTAATACTCGGCCAGCGCATACGCGGCCTTCATCGTGTCGGCGTATATGTACCGGGGGGTACCGCAGCATATCCGTCGTCGGTGCTTATGTGCGTTATACCGGCAAAAATAGCCGGCGTTAAAGAGATTGTCATGGTAACTCCTCCCAGCAAAGAAGAAGCCAATAAAACGATTTTAGCGGCGGCGTATATAGCCGGCGTTGACAAAATATATCTCATGGGCGGCGCACAGGCCGTCGCAGCGCTTGCATACGGCACCGAAACAGTGCCTAAGGCAGACAAAATAGTCGGCCCGGGAAATATATACGTGGCTACCGCCAAACGTCTGATATACGGCGCTGCGGATATAGATATGATAGCCGGCCCCAGCGATATACTGATAGTGGCGGACGACAGCGCAAATTACAAATACCTCGCCGCCGATTTATTATCGCAGGCCGAACACGATGTTTTGGCGTCGTCTATACTCATCACGGTAAGTATGGAGACGGCCGAACTTGTACAAAAGGAGACGGAGCGTCAGCTGAATAACCTCCCGCGCAAAGAGATTGCTGGAAAGGCCATTGAGAACAACTCCGCCATAATAGTTTGCGAAAATATGGACAAAGCGGTGGAGCTTGCCAATGAGTTTGCACCTGAGCATTTGGAGGTATCGGCCAGGGACCCGATGACTTACATAGGCAAAATCGACAACGCCGGCTCGGTGTTTTTGGGCAATTATTCGCCTGAGCCGCTCGGCGACTATTACGTGGGACCAAACCACGTGCTGCCGACGCTTGGCACAGCGAGATTTTTCAGTCCGCTTTCGGTTGACAGCTTTGTGAAAAAATCCAGCTTTATGTATTACACAAAATCTGCCTTTGAAAGGTCTGCGGACGATGTTATAATGTTCGCCGAATCAGAGGGATTAAAGGCGCACGCCAATTCAGTGAGGGTGAGAAGAGAAGATGTATAGTCTGCCGGAAAAAATAGAAAATTTAGTACCGTACGAGCCGTGCAGCGGTGAGTATCGCATTCGTCTCGACGCCAACGAGTCGTTTTTGCCGCCGGATTTTTCGCTTTACAGCGATGCGCTCAAAAGCGTCTCCCTTAACAGATATCCCGACAGCACGGCAGAAAAGCTGTGCGAGAGCTTTGCAAAATTTTACGGAATAGATGCGCGATTCGTAACGGCGTCAAACGGCTCGGACGAGATGCTTTTTATACTCGCCAATTGCTTTTTAAGCAGGGGCGATAAGGTGCTGACACTGTCACCGGATTTCTCAATGTACGATTTTTATGCCTCTTTAGCGGAGTGTAATTTATACTCCATGCCTAAAAGGGAGGACATGAGCATAGACGTCGACGCTGTTATAAAGGAGCTTAACAGCTCAAATTACCGAATGCTGATATTTTCAAATCCCTGCAACCCGACGTCTCTCGGCCTTGCGCGCGAGGATGTGCGCCGTATAATAAACAGCACTGACGCGCTTGTGGTGCTGGACGAGGCGTATATGGACTTCTGGGACGAATCGCTTATAGAAGAGGCACAGAATTATGATAACCTTATAATACTGCGCACCTGTTCTAAGATGATGGGCATGGCGGCGCTGCGCGTCGGATTTGCCGTTGCAAACGACAAAATAACCGCCGCTGTAAGAAGCGTAAAATCGCCGTATAATGTAAATTCGCTCTCGCAGGCCGCTGCTGCCGCTGTTTTAACTCACGGCGACATGCTTCGCAGCAATCTTAAAAAGATAATTTCATCGAGAGATTGGCTTTATGAAAATATGAAGGAGATATGTGAAAATAAAGGCATATCACTGTCAAAACCGGCGACTAATTTTATATTTTTTAAGCCAAAAAACGCGGCGAATGTATTTGAAGGCTTAAAGGCAAAAGGCATACTGATAAGGAAAATGGGTGATTATTTAAGAATAACCGCCGGCTCGCCTGAGGAAAATAAGGAAGTTATAGCCGCTGCAGCTTTACTTTTGTGATTTTTCTATCATTGAGCACGGATTATTAATAATCGGTATTTGTAAGCTTTATGAAATATCGCCGGATTTAATCGATAAAATTACAGCGATATATTGAACAATGATATTAAAACTCTATAGCAATAAATCTCTGCGCTTTTATAGGATATATATGACTGTGTGCGCTATTTGCCGGTTAATTTATTATACCGGCAAATTTTATATACAACGCCAGCAAATATATGGTATAATGATAAAAATGTCGAAGAACCGGCTGATATGTACTGCTATAAAGACGGTTCTGCAGCTTTATAAGGCAGGATTATCAAATTATCATTAATCCGGAAAATAATGCTGATAAATAATAACAAAGCAAAATTTGAAACGCATAGTTTTATAATCAATTATTGCTCGCCGCAGGTTATCAAAAAATCCTCCAAAAGTCTTGAAAACAAAGGATTTCTCTTATTCCTTTATACAGTTTCACGCAAGTCTATTTTTGTTCTCGCATTTTATAAGGGCAAAAACAAGGAAAAATATATAAGGATGGAATGCAAAACAGGCGAAACGCCTTAAAAAAATACAGCGTTTCTAAAAGATTCGAAAAATAAATCAGAATTTATTATATTGGCCTGCATGCAGGATAAATGCGGGTATATAGAAGGGAGTACTGATATGAGGACATCGGAAATTATACGCAGGACTAATGAAACAGATATAGCTCTGACGCTGTCGCTTGACGGCGGCGACATTGGGATATCTACCGGCATTGGCTTTTTTGACCACATGCTAAATTCATTTGCCGTGCATTCCGGCTTTGGACTTACAGTAAAAGCCATAGGCGACATTACGGTAGACGGCCATCATACGGTCGAGGATGTAGGCATTGTGCTGGGCCGCGCCTTTAACGAGGCGATAGGGGATAAGGCTGGTATAAAAAGATTTTCCTCCTGCTTTTTGCCGATGGACGAGACACTTGCATTTGCAGCAGTTGATATAAGCGGACGTCCTTTCTTAAAGTATGATGCTCAGATGAATTGGCAGATGATAGGAGACTATGACGCCAGTCTGACGGAAGAATTTTTCCGTGCGTTCGCTATAAACGCCGGCATAACGCTTCACATGAAGGTTGAGTACGGCACAAACGCGCATCACATGACGGAGGCACTTTTTAAAGCTGCGGCAAGGGCGCTGAGCGACGCTTCGTCTATTGTCGGCAGTGAAATACCATCATCTAAAGGCAGCCTTTAATTTTTTCATGATTTTATAATATTTTTACCGGCGTAAAAGCGGCAAGCAGTATTAATCGTTAATCAAGCTGCCGACAGTAGACTCCCAATATACCAAAAATGTTCTGCCGCGGCGGCTTTTCCGCTTTTTACCCGTAACGTGCTGTGCGGCAAAGATCTTAACGCAGTGTGAGCGGAAAGAAGCTTTAAAATTATATTATGTTCGGCGCCCGGCAGCTTTAGGCAGTTGTATAAAATAAATACATATTAATAGTTAAGCTGATGCTGATTAATCTGCATTGGAACCAGCGCAGTGTATATAGCTGTGTTTGTTTTCCGATAAAAGCTTTAAATTGATAATATTGCTTGTGTTATATCAGCGAAAAATTTTTTGAAAAGTATAAGCATGCAAAAGCTTATACTTCTATAAATTATAAAAGCAAAATGCATGATTTAGCTGTAAGTTATATAAGGCTGTTTAAAATGCAAAATTTTAAATAAAAATTTAGGAGAGGGTAAGCATTGATTATTTTACCGGCTATAGATATAAAGGACGGCACCTGTGTGCGCCTGTACAGAGGAGATTATTCGACAGCACATAAGGTGGCGGACAGCTATATTAAAACGGCGGAAAGCTTTATTTCATCCGGCGCTAAGTGGATACATATGGTTGACCTTGACGGCGCGAAATCCGGCAGGCCTGAGAACATGAATATATTTAAAGAGGTTGCCGCTTTAGGCGTAAAGGTAGAGCTTGGCGGCGGCATACGCAGCATAGAAACAGCAGAGCGGTATATCGAGTATGGCATATCGCGAGTAATATTTGGTTCTGCTGCGCTGAGCGACGAAAATCTTGTAAAAGAGGCAGTGAAAAAATTCGGCAAAAAGATAGCCGTAGGAATAGACGCCAAAAACCGCAAAGTATCGGTTAGTGGCTGGACAAAAGAGTCTGACGTTGACTTTATAGACATGGCGAAAAAAATGGAAGCTATCGGCGTAGAGAATATAATTTTTACCGATATTTCCAAGGACGGCATGATGAGCGGCCCGAATTTCGAGCAGCTTAACGAAATAAACAGCGCCGTTTCCTGTAATATAATAGCCAGCGGCGGAATAAGGAATACGGACGACATAAAGCAGCTTGCTTGTATGGAATTATACGGCGCAATATGCGGTAAATCGGTGTATGAGGGCAGCCTCAGCGTAGCCGAAGCGGTAAAAATAGGCGGTGCACAGGAATAAAGCTTTTTGCCGCAATCCAACATTTTAAAATGGATAATTAAAGTATTAGATGACGCGGCAAGCCGGCCTTTATAAAATATCAGCGTCGTCTTAAGCAGTATCGGCGGCAGCTAAGACTATATATTATAGCGAAAGATATAGGAACCAAAAATTTCAGCATTGAGAATTAACCGTGTCTGACTGTTAAAAAATGTATAATCTAAATACAATATAAAACGTTTTTTATTAATAGGTCTCAGACTTGCGGCATTGATATTTTTCATCCTGTATATTTACTATTATATAATATATATTAATCTTAAAATGCAAAAAATTATGTAAACATCTTGTGCCGATTTAATGCTATGCTTTATGTTAAATTGTTTTTACAGGCTGAATAATGATATTTAAACGAGATGACATTTATTTGAAGAAAATATTATGTAAATAAAGGTGATAATATGAATTTTGAAATAGATAAGCTTTTTAATAAGTCGGAATTAATACCTGCGATAGTGCAGGAAAGCGGTACGGGCGAGGTGCTGATGCTCGCCTATATGAATAAGGAATCTCTTGAGATAACGTTGAAAGAGGGACGCACATGCTTTTTCAGCCGGTCACGGCAGAAGCTTTGGCGCAAAGGAGAGACGTCGGGGCATATACAAATAGTAAAATCTATTAAAGCCGACTGCGACTTTGACACCCTGCTTATAGAGGTGGAGCAAACGGGGCCTGCATGCCATACAGGCAGTCATTCATGCTTTTTCAATGATGTGATGTAGGATGAGGCACACGCTTCAACATATGGGAAACTCATATAAAGTATAAATTTTCTGTTTTTATAAACCTATGTATTAAATTTGTTTAGATTAATGCAAGAGAATTTTCCACCTGCTTGAAGCACTGTTCCGTTCCGCCAGTTTATAGGAATATAAAAAGGCAGTTCTTGCCTTTTTTTGCTTTTATGGTATAATAAATTATTGTTAAGGAGTAAGTGTAATACGTGACAAATGCAAATTGGCATTTTTTCATCACAGAAAGGCTGATAAAATAATGGATGCAATATCGAAGCTGTATGAAACGGTGTCAGACCGCCGTCAGCATAAATCTGAAGGTTCATATACCTGCTACTTGTTTGAGCAGGGACTGGACAAAATACTTAAAAAATGCGGCGAGGAATGCACAGAGGTGTGCATTGCTGCAAAAAACGGTGACAATACAGAACTTGTAAATGAGATATCAGATTTACTTTATCATATTACGGTGCTTATGGTGCAGCAGGGTGTATCGGTTGACGATGTAATGGCAGAACTCGAGCGTCGCAGCAATAAGATAGGCAATCTTAAAAAGTTTCATGTAACAGATAAAAATACATAATTAAGGAAGCGCCGACCAATTGTCTGTGAGTGATTTTAGCCGGACATGACGGCGCATATCTGCTTTTCCGACTTACATCATATGGATATAATTATGTGTTTTTTTATAAAGTCTTTCTGATGAGAAACAGCGGGAAAGTATAACCAATCAGCGCATAAATTTCAAAAAAGGTATATTTTATACTTAATAAAAACAGATACGGGGCAGCAATATGATAAAAAGTATGACGGGCTACGGCAGAGCCGAAGCATTATATGACAAATATAAAATTTCTTTGGAAATAAAGTCTGTAAACCACAGATATTTTGAGTTTGGCTGCCGTATAGGCCGCGCCTTTTCATTCTTGGAAGACAGGATAAGATCGCGATTGTCTGAACTTATAGCGCGCGGCAAAGTTGATGTATTTGTAAACATTGAGCGTATTGGCGAAGCGGTGGGAGATATAGAGGTCAATTTTGATTTGGCCGGCGGATATCTCAGTGCAATAAATGAGATATCGGATAAATATGGAGTTTCCGGTGAGGTGAGCGCGCTGTGGCTGTCACGCATGCCGGATGTTGTTTCTCTCAAAGAAAGCGAGATAGACGAAGAAGAGATTTGGGGTATGTTTTCTCCGGTACTTGATAAGGCAGCAGAGGCACTTAATGATATGCGCCAAACAGAGGGCGAGAAGATGTACAAAGACATAACAGGGCGGTGCGAATTTATACTTGACTGTGTTAGTAAAATTGAAGCGCTGTATCCTGAGTCTGTAAAGCATTACCGCGAGCGCCTTGAAGAGAGAATGAAAGAACTGCTTGGCGATGCGAAGGTAGACGAGCAGCGCCTTATAACAGAAACAGCCATAATGGCCGACCGCTTGGCAGTTGATGAAGAGACAGTTCGGCTGCGCAGTCATATATCACAGCTTAAGGGTATGCTTGAGCAGGAAGAGCCGACAGGCCGAAAAATGGATTTTATTGTGCAGGAGATGAACAGAGAGATAAATACTGTTGGCTCAAAATCGCAGAATATAGATATAACAAAATGTGTAGTGGATGTAAAATCTGAGATAGAAAAAATCCGTGAACAGGTACAAAACATACAGTAGGAAATACCGGAGAGGGAGAAAATGAGGCTTATTAACATAGGATTTGGCAACATGGTGTCAGAAAGCCGCATAATAGCGGTGGTAGGTCCTGAATCAGCGCCGATAAAGCGTCTTATACAGGAAGCAAAGGAAGATGGCCGGTTGATAGATGCAACACAGGGGCGGCGCACACGTGCTGTTGTTATAACAGATTCTGACCATGTAATACTGACATATTTACAGTCGGAAACAGTGGCAGGCCGTATAAACGGCATGACTGCGGACGGTGATTTTGGAGATGACGCAGATGATGGTGAATAATAAAGGCCGCCTTTTTATATTGTCAGGACCTTCCGGCAGCGGTAAAGACACCATTATGCGTGAGCTGTTGTCCCGACGCAAGGACATATGTCTATCGATTTCGAGCATAACTCGTCCGCCGCGACAGGGTGAGATACCCGGCGAAAAGTATGATTTTATATCTAAAGAAAAATTTGAAACCATGCTTTTAAACGGCGAGTTTTTGGAGTATAATACTTATTTAGGCAATTACTACGGTACACCTAAAAAGCCTATTGAGCGCTGGATAAGCTGCGGGCGCAACGTACTGCTGGAGATAGACGTAAACGGTGCGCGCAAGGTGAGAGAGGCTATGAGCGGTGTACTCAGTGTATTTATAATGCCGCCGTCGATGCAGGTGCTTAAAGAACGTTTGACTGGACGGAGCACAGAGAGTGCTGAAGCTGTTAGCAGTCGACTACAGGCAGCGATAGATGAAATAGGCTGTGCAAATGAATATGATTATATTATAGTTAACGACAACATAACAGAAGCGGTGAATAATCTTGAGGCGATAATAAACGCCGATAGATTTAGCTATAAATCTATGGAGAATTTTGTGAAAGAGGTGCTTGAAAGTGCTAAATCCTGCGATTGGAAAGCTGTTGGAGGCATACGGCAGTAAATATCAGCTGGTGCTTGATGTGGCGCACCGTGCACGTGTGATAGCTGCTACAGCTGAAAAAAATAAGATAAGTCTTGATGAGAAGCCGGTAGATCTGGCGCTAAACGAATTGGCTCATTCTATGGGACTTATGTAAATAGCGGCAGTGCCGTAAGCTGAATAGCAAATTTGCCTGTGTTTGTGCGAATATGTTTCAAATATTGCAGTAATGTTTATTATGCGTATGTGTGTAATTCAGCTTATTTGCGGCGCAAATATTTATTAGGGCGGTTTGCTGCTCAATATACGATAACGGTCATCGGCTTAATATAAGATTTGGAGGGTTTGTTGTGGAGAAGGTCGCAATTGCCGCAGTAGCGGTATCGGATACGGCTTTCAGCTACGACAAGCCCTATTCTTATATAATACCGCCGGATTTAAAAGGAAAAGCGTTGGCCGGATGCCGTGTAATGGTTCCATTTGGCAAGGGCAACAGGCGTAGACAGGGAATAATATTAAGCTTAGGCGACAGTGCAGAGGTTGAAAAGATAAAGCCGATAATATCGGTGCTGGATGAGACGCCAATACTTACAAAAGAAATGCTCAGTCTCGCCGAATGGATGAAAGAGCACACCTTCTGCACGCTTTTTGAAGCGCTGAGGATTATGCTGCCGGCTGGCATAAATATGCGAATTGTCACAGCTTATCGATCTGCCGGAAAGCCGGAAAGCGAGCTGTCAGAGCTTGGTGAAACCGAGCGGCAGATGGTGGAATATCTTACAAAAAGCCGCGCAACGGTAGAGCGGGAGCGCCTGCTTGAAATAATGCAGCTTGTACCCGACTCCGATATGCCAGACAGGCTTGTAAAGCAGGGTTATCTGCTGCGCACCGACGACGCTGTGCGGCGCATGGGCGACGCCACCGTCAAAATGGCTCAGTTGGCGGATGAAGATATATCTGAAGAGGAGCTGGGTAAGCTAACAAAAAAACAGCGAAGCGTAGCTGAACTGCTTAAAGATGTAAAATCGGCATCGGTAAAAGAAATATGCTATTTTACGGGAGTTAGTCCGGCGGTAATAACAGCGCTTGAGAAAAAGGAAATTGTATTTTGCTATAATGAAGAAGTTATGCGGGATCCATATGAGAATATACGGTCGGAGGATGTAGATAAAAGCGAGATTGTACTCACAAACGAGCAGCAGACGGCCTATAATGAAATGATAGCAAAATATTCATCGCAAAAGGGCGGCGTGTCGCTGCTTTACGGCATTACCGGCAGCGGCAAGACTCAGGTGTTTTTAAAGCTCATTGACGAAGTATCGTCTAGGGGCCGGGGTGTAATAGTAATGGTGCCGGAGATATCTCTTACACCGCAGGTATTGTCTATTTTTCATCGACGGTACGGGCAAAAAGTCGCCGTTTTTCACAGTGCCATGTCGCTTGGCCAGCGCATGGACGAATGGAAGCGTATTAAATCGGGAGAAGCGACAATAGCCGTCGGCACCCGTTCGGCCGTTTTTGCTCCGTTTGACGATATCGGGCTTATAATAATGGATGAGGAGCATGAATATACCTATAAATCTGAGAAAACGCCGCGTTATCATGCGAGAGATATATCACGTTTCAGATGCGCATGGCATAAATCACTGCTGGTGCTTGCATCGGCTACTCCTTTGGTTGAATCGTACAGCGCCGCGCAGACGGGACGTTACAGCTTGTGCGTGCTGAAAAACAGATATGGTGGTGCAAAGCTGCCGGAGGTTGTCACCGCCGATATGAAAGAAGAACTTGCGGTAGGCAATACCGGCATAATGAGCCGCATGCTGCTTGATGCTTTGAAAGAAAATCTCAGCGATAAAAAGCAGTCGATACTGCTTATGAACCGCAGGGGCTATAATACCTATGTGTCGTGCAGCGTGTGCGGACATGTGCTTACCTGTCCAAACTGCAGCATATCTCTCACTTATCACGCGGCAAACGGCAGAATGATGTGTCACTACTGCGGTTATTCTGAGGAATTTTCCCATACATGCAGCGAGTGCGGAGCTGAGCATATAAAATGCTCCGGCGCCGGCACGCAAAAGGCTGAGGCTGAGCTTAGCACGCTGCTTCCAGGTGCGCGGATACTCCGTATGGACGCTGATTCGACGTCGTCGCGCATGGCGTATGAAAATAATTTCAAAGCTTTTGGAGAAGGAAAGTATGATATACTGCTCGGAACACAGATGGTGGCTAAGGGCTTGAACTTTCCAAATGTCACTTTGGTCGGCGTAATAAATGCGGACGCCGCTCTTTACAGCAGTGATTTTAGAAGTTATGAGCGGGCCTTTTCACTGCTTACACAGGTAGTAGGCCGCGCCGGCAGGGGGGATAATCCAGGTGTTGCCATTGTGCAGACAATGACGCCGGAGAACCCCATAATACAGCTCGCGGCAAATCAAGACTATGAAAAGTTTTACGAGCAGGAAATGCTCATGCGCAAGGTTATGATTTACCCGCCATACTGTGATATATGCGTAGTTGGCTTTACAGCGGAAAAATCCGAAAAGGCCGAGAGTGGGGCAAAAGCCTTTTTG
>CAJFJP010000056.1 GCA_904384255.1 Candidatus Timburyella stercoris | reverse complement strand
AAAGGTTTGTCAAGCATTTTTTTAATATTTTTTTATTTTTTTCGCTCATCTTATCTTTTTAGTGCTTATAAGCCTTTAATCTCATCCCTTTTTGTACTTTTAATATTTTTATTTTTAATCTTATGCACTGACCACTTTTATTTACGTCATTATTATGTTATACTTATATAGTTATCTTTTTTAAAGAGGTGTTATTTATGCCCGTCAAAATTCCGGACAAGTTGCCGGCTGCTAAAATTTTACAAAGCGAAAACATATTTGTCATGACGGAGCATAGAGCTTTACATCAGGATATAAGACCGCTTAAGCTTATCATACTTAACCTCATGCCTAAAAAGGTAGAAACTGAAACCCAGCTGCTACGCTTGCTGGGAAATACTCCGCTTCAAGTTGAAATTACACTTATGCAGATGGCTTCGCATGTATCTAAAAACACTTCTCAGGAGCATCTTCTTACTTTTTATACTACTTTTGATAAAATTAAAGAGAATCGTTATGACGGTCTCATTATAACCGGCGCTCCTGTTGAGCTGCTTAAATTCGAGGATGTCGATTACTGGGACGAGCTCTGCAAAGTAATGGAATGGTCAAAAAACAATGTTTATTCCACTTTTCATATTTGCTGGGCGGCTCAGGCAGCGCTTTATTATCATTATGGAATACCTAAATATACTCTTCCGGACAAGCTGTCGGGAATATATCTTCACAAGGTGGATATTCCGCATCATCCGCTCATGCGCGGATTTGACGATTATTTCTATGCTCCGCATTCAAGAAACACTGAGTTCAGACGAGAGGATGTTGAAAAGGCTACTGGACTTGATATACTCTGTTCTTCAAAAAAAGCCGGAGTATACATATGCGCAGACCATGCCTGCCGGAATTTTTTTGTTACCGGGCATTCTGAATATGATCGCGACACTCTTGCCAACGAGTATAAAAGGGATACATCCAAGGGAATAAACGCCAATTTGCCGTATAATTATTTTCCGAGCGACGACATTGCCCTTCTGCCGCGCGTCAACTGGCGTTCACATGCCTCGCTTCTTTATTCAAACTGGATTAACTTTATTGTATATCAGTGCACTCCTTACGATTTGAACGAGCTGTAATATCTCAAATTAATATTTTATTACCATAGCTAAGCATGACGATTGCTTTATTATAATATCTCTAAAATTAACGATGCTTTTATGCATCGTTTTTTTATTAATATAAATTTAAACGATGTCCGCTTCAAATAACATTGACAATAAGCTAAGCGTTTTTATAGTTGAACAAAAAGCATAGGCTATTAAAAATTTTCAGCTTTGCTTCAGCAAGAACTGCATCTGAAAAAATAGCGTGCATCTTTATTGACACAAAGGCTGTTATTCCGCTGTATTTACGCTTATGAAAGCAAATATGATAAATAAATGAATAATTATAGCTGGACTGCGTTTTTTATTAATGCCGTAGTTTAAATTTAATTGCTTCAAAGATGCAAAGACGGCCGCATAGTTATAAAGGGATCTTATGTTATACCGATATAGTATTTCTTCTAATATTTGTGCACTTAATAATTATATAATTTTGTATTTAGCATATCAGTTTTATAAAATTTTAAAAAAGCATTGATTTTTATTATATATTTATGTATAATGTTCATATATAAAATTTTGTTTTGGTATTTAGGGGGTTATTTCATGAAAATCAAAAAGGCATTAGGTATTTTTGCAGCAGCGGCACTTATGGCAGCAGCGGCACTTCCATTTTCGGCATCAGCCGCTGAAAATGCTGTAAATATGATCGGCATTCAGGACGAAATGAGAAACAATGTTGGCGAAACCGACGCCAACTGCACATTTGAAATTAAAGACGGCGCTTTAACTGTTACTGTCGGCAGTGAAAATACCACTGGTCAAGCGGAATGTTATATAATGGCCGAAACTTTTGATCAGTCTGTATTCAACTTTGAGTCTATGCCTAATCTTTATTGGGATGTAAGCGGCAATGCAAAGTGGGATTTGTGGATTCGCTGCAACAATGTAGAGGGCAGTGATGATGATGCCGGACTTATAAAGCTTTCCAAACTTAGTGGTAGCCCTGACGGTGTCGAGGCTGGTAAAGGCTCTGTAAATCTTTACGAAGCTATCAATAATGATGACATACTTACAATGTCTGATGCCACTAACACAACACTTCGCGTTGTTAAATATGTTGTATACGGTCAGCCCGGCGACAGTGTTACAATTAACAGCCTGTATTTTGCAGCTGAGGAGCAGAGTGAAGTTCCTGTAAACTCAGGAAGCGGCTCAACCAGCGAGGCAACTTCCAGTGATGCATCAACATCCGGCACTGCCAGCAAAGCTCCTACTTCTTCTTCTCAGGTTGAAACCGGCGAATCCGTTCTGCCTATAATTGGCATTACAGCTTTGGCCGTTGTTGCTTCTTCTGCTGTCATAGTCAGCGCAAAGAAAAGGAAGTAATAACTCATTTTAGTAATTATTAACGATTTTAAGCCGGCAGATTTATCTGCCGGCTTTTTCTAATTGCCGCTTTGAGCATGATCTCCATTTACAACCGCAGAGGATAAAAAGCCTTAGCAAATAAATTAGTAGAAGTTAATAGTAAATTCAAAAGGATAGATCTGTTTTCCAAAAGAGAAAATTTTATAAGAGTCAGCGTACCAAAGCCTGAGAAATGCTGTAAACATTAAACAGATAAATGTGACTGGTTACCAGCTGCAGAGCAACAGTACGATAATATTTTTCTCGTACTCTTGTATTATTTCCAGGTGATAACAAGTACCGGCCCCTCTGGTATCCGTACATACCTACTAGTTTACTAGTTAATTCTGGATTATTTTATTTTTTGCATATACAAACAGTGTAAAATATGCTTAAGTGAAATTAAACAACACCGTAAATTTTTTGTATAAGCGTAGTACAGGCAAATCTGGCATATTTGATATACCGGATTTTAAATATTGCAATATATTTTTACAGGCGAAAGCAACTAAAATGATAATATGCGCCGAAAGCTATATATGATTAGTCTGTACAAAGCAGCGAGTTTTAAGCATACAATATTGCATTCTCTACACTTATCTGAATCACACATATTAAATTTCAGAGGATTTTTCTCAATGCTTATGTAATCGGTTGTACCACCGAAAAGGTCTGTATAGTCCTCGGTGGTGCAACCCTTCACAAAGATATGACAAACACGCTTGTCGTTCTCTGTGGTAATATAAATTCGCTCGACAACCGTTGCAATCAAATTTACAAGTTCTTCAGGCTGTGCGTCTTTTGCGTATTCCGCAAAGGATAACAGCTTTTTTCTTACCTCGTTCAGTTCTTGTGCCATAAAAGTATTGCCGATTTTTGATTCTTCAATTCTGGCAAGGTCTTTTTCGAGTCTTTCAAGGTCTTTACTCATTTCCGTAATATCTTCCTCAATGAATTTACGGAGAGATTCGCCCGCTTCTCGCATATTTCGTACTTGAGCAGATATAGCGGCTTTGGTGCGTTCTATGGCTTTAATGGTGTTACGGTAGTCTGTTTCGGTTTCGTCATTGCAGATAAGATTTTGGATTTTCTCATTGAAAATCGCATTGTAGTAAACCGAGTGTTCGTCACTTAACTGCGAAAGCTGTGCGACTACAAATTCATCAAGCAGAACGCCGTCAACCGCTTTGAAAGTACATTCCTTTTTACGATAACCGGGGCAAGTGTACTTGAAGCGTGGTTTGCCGTGTGTCCAACGGTCAGATTCGGAAGTTACACTTAACCGTTTACCGCATATCGGGCAATAGGCAATTCCTGCAAGAAGTGCATTTGTGCGGCGGTGCGGTCTGTTGTATTTCTCGGCTATGGCAGATAACAGCATTTGTGTTTCTATCCATTCGTCAGATGGGATAAAGCCTTCATGCTGACCTACCGATATAATCCATTCCTCTACCGGCTTTCGTGTTAAAATCTGCGAAAACTTTGGATTAAAGAAGGTGGAATTTTCATCTTCCACTTTGCATTGGTCGGTCTTGTTGTAGCAGGATATTCCGTGCTGACCGTCAAATTCGGATAGTTCCCCGAAGATATTACCACCTTGTTCAAGGAAATAGTTATAGGCTCTTTCATCGGCAACACAGTAAATGGGATTTGTCAGGATTAGCCTTGTGGTAGAAGCGTTAAATGCCGAGCCTTGCTTCGTCTTGTGTTCTTTACTGATAATTTTGGCGGTTGTTTGTATAGAGCGTGTATCACGGAACACCTTGAATATCTTTTGCACAATATTCTTTTCCTCCTCAATGCTTACAAGAAAGCTGACCGCACTTTTATTTTTACCGCTTCCCGTTGTTACTCGCTGTGAACTAAAACCTGTCGGTGTGTTGCCGCCGAGCCACCGCCCGTCTTTCGCAAGCTCCATAAGGTTGTCCTGAATACGCTCGGTTAAAATATCTCTCTCAAATTCTGCGATAATCGCAAGCACCTGAATAATAATTTTAGATGTGCTGTTTTGGGTGTTAATATTATTTGAGCATACAAGCAAGGTTACATTATGCCGTTCAAGGTATTCAAGCAGCCGCATAAGGTCGGCAGTTTTACGACCGATACGGTCTAACTTATAACAGGCTATGGCTTTGATTTTGTCGAGTTCTATATCCCGCAGCAGTCTTTGGAAGTCAGGTCTATCGCAGTAATAACCGCTCAGCCCCTTATCCTCATATTTTGCAAATTCATAATTTTCGGGCAGCCCTAACTGATTGATAGCATAATCGCCGCTTTGCTTGAACTGAACGCCGATACTGTCTCCCTTATTGGTAATACGGGATTTTCGTGTATATATGGCAACCTGCCTTGTGTCCTCATTAAAGGGGATTTTTGTTCGTTTTTTCATATTATTTTCTCCTTTTGAAATGGGGCGAACCGAAGTCCGCCCCATAGTCTTACTTCTATAAAATTATACTGAATATCTTACGCAGACTCCAATGTGTCGCTACCTTTGGAGAGTTTGAGCAAGGCACGGAGTTGTTCTGCGGAATAATCATAAAGTTCACGGGTAGCATAATCCAACCGTTTTTCCTGAAAGCGGCGGATATACTGTTCGCTGTCTTTTCCGTAATGAAATACGGCTGTCATTTCAAATTCCATAACGCCGCCTACCTTTCATCTCGCTCGGAGCGTTTTCGCTGGCGGCGCATATGGTCAGCTTCAATCAGTTTCATAATCGATTTTTGAATGTCGGCAAGTGTATAGTTCTTGGGGAAGAACCGCTTGATTTCTTCGTATTTGAAGCTTACTTTTTCTTTTTGATTGGCTTTTTCCTCGCTCATAACGCTCTGAATGACGGCCTTGGTAAGCATCCCATCACGGTCGAACTTATGAAGCCGGAATGCCTGCGAGTAGGACGGCGTGCAGTCGTTCATTTCACATTGCTCCAGTACATCGTACTGCGCCTGTTCGTTCAGATATGAAAGCTCCACGCCTACGGAAAAGGCAATTCTGCCCTCGTCCATCTGTTCAAGGAATTCAGGGATAAGATAAGTCAGTCGAATATACCGCTGAACTGTTTTATAGCTTTCTCCCATATCCTCGCCGATTTTTGCGGTGGTTCGGTTATTATCGGACTTCGGGACAATTTGTCCCGAAGTTAAATCACTGCGCCAGCCCTGATGCTTCATCGCGTCCAGCTTCATCTTGTAGGCAAAGGCTTTCTCGCTCGGCAGAATGTGCTCACGGTGTAAGTTGCTGTCCACCAGCACGATCGCCGCAGCGTCACGGTCAAGGGAAACAACTAAGGCAGGGATTTCAGTAATCCCTGCCTTTCTGCTCGCCATAACCCTCCGGTGCCCGGATATGATCTCATATTCATCTGTGGTATTTTCCAACTGCCGGACGATAACGGGAGTTACAATGCCGTTTTCACAAATGCTCTCCGCAAGGTGTTCCATTTCCTCATCATCCTGCACCTTGTAGGGGTGGTTTTCAAAAGGGTGTAATTTTTCAATGGATATATTTTTCTTAGTGTTTTTCATCGTTCATAATTCCTTTCTCTGTTTTGTGTTTTAACCTGTGCTTCCATAGCACGCTCTGTTTCGAGCAGTTCCAAAATATGAGGATAATGCTCGGTGATGGATTGTGCGGTTTTGAGTTCTTCCCGCAAAGGTTTTAGCTTTGCGGAGATTTCCCGTGCCACCGCTTTGTTCTGTTCCTTTTCTTCTTCGGATTTCGGACGACGGATACGGTTGTAAATTTTCTGCCGTTTCGATTCCAAAGCAGAAATATCTGCGGATTTTTTCTCAATAAATGAGACAAGCTCCTGTGCGGAATCAATCTGATTCTCGCAAAGGAGCCAATACTCTTTCATTGTCTGATCTAATCTCTGCACCTCTCGACGAATCGAGGGGGATAGCGGTTTAGGTGAAGACTTATCGATATTGTTACCTGTTATCAGCTTCCAAAGCTCGATAATCAACGCAAAGACAAGCTGTACTCCGTCCATACGCTGCGCTTCCTTCAATTCATATTGAAGTTCCATCAAAGGCGTAAACCGCTTCGGGATACGGACAGCATACAGTGTAATATCTTTTTGATTTGAAATAAGGCGTTCCCGTATCTTTTCCTGAGTGTATTGTTCGCCTAATGAATCGATACGCACAGGGCGTTTCCAGCCGGGAGCAATAATGGACGGATGACGGTAATCGCTGTTTCGGGCGTAAGAGTAGCCCAGATTTTTCAGGTATAAATCAAATGCTTTCCAGTTGGTTGTATTTGAAATTGCTTCATCAATATCCCGTTTCAGAATATCTCGGTGGGTGAAACCGCCGCTTTTGTGAATCCAATAGTCTTTCTTTTTACTGCCTGTGAATTTGCTCGGTGCAAGCACAGACTTTCCACGCTCACGGCATATCTCATCGGAAATTTCCCGCAGTTTGTAATGGTCGGAAATATGGTTTTCAAATTTCCGACCAGTGCGAAAGGATACGGAATTTACCACAATATGATTGTGAAGATTATCTGTGTTCAGATGGGTGGTGACGACTATCTCATAATCCTTGCCCCACATACGCCTTGCAGTTTCCAGTCCAATTTGATGTGCTTCTTCGGGTGTAACCTCGCCACTAACAAAACTTTGATAACCGTGGTAAGCGACATTCCCGCCGAGCTTGCCATAACGCTGTTTGGTAGCCATCATATATTGATAGGCTTTTTTTGTCGGGCAGTTGATACCCGACACATACATCGTCTGATCTGTTTTCTTATCATCCTCAACATAACGGAGCGCTGCATATAAATCCTCATCTAAGAATTTCTTGTCGGTGGTTTTGTCAGGGTTACGAGCATAGTCGATTACTTCTTTCAGCCTGTTTTTGACTGGCCAGAATCCGGTGGTTGCCAATTGCGAATATCCTCCCTCCCTGGCAGTAAAAGCTCTGAATGAATTTCATCTATCAGTGCCAGCAGTTTGCTTTCGGTTTCGAGTGTAATTTCTGCCGTATTGCATACCTCGCATAATTTGGTGTAGAAATGAAAAAAGATATCGGGCTGCACCGCTTTCGGTGCGTAGCCCAATGCCCTCTGCACAACATATTCGCTCAATCGTAAACCGCATTTATCTGCGATTTGCTTGATTTTTTCCTTATCTTTTGACCTCACCCGAATCTCGATCCGGGCAAGCTTTTCTTTTTGGTTCCTATTCATAGATATATCATTCCTTTCGTTTAGGGGTTTTAGGGGACTCCCTAAAAATTTGAGTTGGAACTTGCCGTACAAGTTCCCTGCTTGTTACAGTATGAGACACGATTCCTGTCCCTCGTTTCTCTCAACCTTTCTCAAATAGGAAATACCGTTCTTTGCTTTCTCAAAAGTCAACGTCAGCATCGTTCCTTCTTCAATTTCGGGTATACCGAGATAACCGGTGTTCTGCCAAGCGGCAGCCATAATTTTACTGCCGTCCTCAAAAGTGAAGTAAGCAAGGACATTTCGTTTCTTGCCCCAGCGCTTATAATCAAGTCTTGCAGTAAAAACACCGTCACTCTCGTTTGTTTTATAGTCGTCAACGCAGATACCTGAGTCCTGCATTTGTCTTAATGATGAATATGCTCGCATAATTTAATTCCTCCAGTCTGTTTTTGGGCGAAAAAATAACATCTGCCGATTTTCACATCAACAGGTGTTATCAGATGATTTTCTTTTGGCTGAATCCGAAATCTTCGCCGCTGAATTTTTCGTAAGCCAGCCCGATTTTTCGGATTCTTTTGTGAACGGCGCTGTGCGTTTTGAATCCGAGCTTTTCTGCAATTTCTTCAAGCGTACTGCCCTCCATACGCATGGTGAGGATTTGCCTGTCTGTTTTGCTGAGCGAAGCTAAAAACTCGTTTACCGCCATCGGCTCTAAAACGGTACGGTTCATATCGCTGCGGTCATCGGGGATGTCCCAGTCCATACCGTCATTGTTTTCGGCATACCGTTCCTTGATTTCTTCAAGAGATTCAACGGATATTTTTGCACGAGTGTGATACCACTTGCGGTAAAAATCAATTTTCTGCCGGCTGTTCCGATAATCAAAATCTTCAAAGCAGCGGAACTCCTTTGCGGTATCAATGACAGCGTTCATATTGTGGCGTGCCATTGTCTGCGGGACAAGCCAGCTGAACAGATCAGAGATTTCTTCTTCCGACACATAGCCGAAGGTTTCATCCACACCTCCGTTCTTTAACAACTCCTTTGCTGTCGGAAGAATCTTTTCCTTCTGTAATTCCTGAATCCAATATGGCGCTGCATGGGCATAGATCCATGACGGCTCATAACCGGAATAGATTTCACGCTTTGCGCCCAGTCCCATAAAAGGCCAGACCATAAATGAATAAGCGTCGATAATGGCAAGCAGAAACAAATCGCTTTCCACCATAGCGATCGCATTCCAATCATGGAGCAGCCTATGCGGATTGCGTGGAATGCTGTTCAGTTCAGAACCGCACCTGTCCAAAATGGATTTCGGGATAAAATAGAATGCGGGGATGAAGTCCGCATTGCGAAACGGCGTGATCTCGCCGTTTTTTCTTTTTAATAGTATCGGCATATTTTGTGCCTCCTTTCCAGAGAAGTAACCTCTCCATTTAATAATCGACACAAAAACAATTTATTGTTCCTGCAAAAGTAAAAAATATTATATCACTTTTTGAGTGGGATGAAAAGCAACACTAAAATTGCCCATAAACGCAAAAAGCCCCGCCGGGAAAGCAGATCGTACTGCTGACCCAACGGGGCTATCTTTATGTCCAAAATCCACACATTCGATGCAAGAACTGTCCTTTCCTAAAATGGAGAGGACAATTCTTAAATCATACTTTTCGGATAAAATAGATATCCGGAGGTAATCGAAATGAAAGGACGAATTTTAACAGAAAAACTTATTGTGGATTTTTCCGCATATCTTAAGAGCGAAGAAAAAAGCGAAAACACCATAGAAAAATACATACGGGATGTGCGTGCGTTCGCTGCATATCAAAACGGCGCAGAGGTTACGAAAGAAACAGTTATCGCTTATAAGCGTAACCTGCTTTCCTTAAATTATGCCGTTCGTAGTATTAACTCTATGTTGGCTTCTATCAACAGCCTGTTTTCTTTTCTTGGATGGGTGGATTGCAGGGTGAAGTCTATCAAGCTCCAGCGGCAAATCTACTGTCCCGAAGAAAAAGAACTGACCAAAGCCGAATATATGCGACTGGTAAACACCGCAAAACAGAAAGGGAACGAGCGGCTGAACCTGATTTTGCAGACCATCTGCGGAACGGGTATTCGTGTCAGCGAACTGCAATACATCACGGTGGAAGCGGTAAAGCGCGGCGAGGCATTTGTTTCTCTCAAGGGTAAAACAAGAACGGTATTTATCGTTAAGGAATTGCGACAGAAGCTGCTCCGCTATGCAGCAGAGCAGCGTATAACGTCCGGCTACATTTTTATTACCCGCTCAGGCAGACCGATAAGCCGCACCAACATCTGGCGGGAAATGAAAAGTCTATGTGTTCAGGCAGGAGTGAATCCGCAGAAGGTGTTCCCACATAATCTACGGCATTTGTTTGCCCGTGTGTTTTATGGGATCGAAAAGGATATTGCGAAGCTGGCAGATATTCTCGGCCACAGCAGCATCAACACCACCCGAATTTATATCATTTCCACCGGCAACGAGCACCGCAGACGGATGGAGCATATGCGGCTGATCATATAAAAAAGCCGCCCAAATCGGCGGCTGAGTACATAAACGGCATTATGTTGTAAATAGACATACCAAACCTATTTTGTTTATTTTATTGTATCATGGCTTAGAAGAAATTACAAGCAATTCAGCAAAGAAAAGTATGGTTTTTACGGGATATTGTCAAGAGAGAGCAGCACGAATAAGCCTTTTCAAAGGAATTTTCGAAAAGGCTTGGGTTACTGCATCTATTTTTAGTTTGTATTTGCGGCTTTTTTCGGGTGCGGCAATCATACACAGCAAATTGCTGCCGCTTTTACAACATAATGCCGTTTATGTTGCTTAACATGGATATACATATACACAGTAAGTAATATTTGAGGACAGGTCGAAATATGGACTATGAAAAATGGATGCAAAAAGCGCGAGAAAGTATTCAAATAAATCTGCCCACAAATCGTACCTTTGAGTTAAAATCTTTATTCATGGAGTGTGAATGGGAAGCGCTGAAAAAAGGAGATCGAATTTCCTTTGGAAGACATTTTGCAAATGAAGTTAGGGAAGGACGAATTAACGGTGTCAAACCTGTTGAGCGCGGTAAAAACAACCACTCTCGATATATTAAGGTCGGTTAAATAAGGAGAAAACAAAATGGTAGATAAATTAAAAATAGATCCGAAATATTTTGAACTAATAGGTGAAGTAGTAGCATGGTACAAAAATGATCTGAAGACAGAGAAAAGATATCTCGAGGCAGAGGAACATAAAAGGCCGTTAGAAATCAACCGGGTGGATATGACTCAAGGAGTTATAAGCCAAATAGACGGGAGATGGCTACAGGCGATGCCTAGTAGGGAAGATTTCCAACTATCAAGGGATCAAATCCATTATCTTAAAGAAGCCGTGGAGACCGGTATTGTCAACGATGATATCTGTCCTTTGGATACGGTGCAGCTACAGGAATTGTTGGAATATTTGGAGTCGATAATATTCTAATCATGCAGTCTTGTTAGACATAGAAAATTGAAAAGGAGAGACAACCCATGAGGATCTTTACTAAGCGCCTGCTGGCTGTCCTGCTGTCGGTGATAATGGTGATTATGGTTGTTCCTGTGAGCAGTATCATCGTGTCGGCTGAAAACACAACAGAATTTTTGGGAGGTGAGGGGACAGAGGAAAAGCCCTATCTGATCTCCAACAAGACTCACCTGAACAATGTGCGGTATCATCTGTA
>CAJFJP010000055.1 GCA_904384255.1 Candidatus Timburyella stercoris | reverse complement strand
CGTGATCGGCACGGGGGATCTGTATACCAAGCCGGCAGTCAAAAAGCGCATCCGGCGCCAAAATATCGTCATGGTCCAAAAGGCCTATATACTCGCCAGTACAGAGCTTTAACGCTTCGTTTGTGTTGCCGGATATATTCTTGTTTTCATCAAGCAATACATATTTAATTCTACGATTTCTTTTTATTGTCTCTTCTATTTCCAATTTGTTTTCGCTATTTCCGTCGGCGATGCACAGTTCCCATTTGCCATATGTCTGCTGCTCTAAAGAATCTACCAGCTCCTGCAAAAACTGTTTTTTAGTATTATAGGTCGGTACTACTATTGAAATGAGTGGGCTATATTCAAACATATGCTTTTTCTGTTCCTGCAGCTCGGCATATTTCGGCTCATGATTTATTATCCAATCCTGATATGCAATTTTAGGGTCGGGAGTAGTAGCGCCTGCTGCTCTATATCTGCGCAATGTCGCTGCAAATCCCTCTTTTTTAAGATAGCTTATTCCCTTCTTTATCTGGCTGGGGCGCAAATTTTTAAGTAGTTTCTTCATGCGGCTCCAGTTGCGCTTAAAAATATTTGAATTGCTGTACTGATAGTTTATCTGATTTATCTCCTGATTTAAAGATAATATCACATTATTTAATCTGCCTATTTCTTTGTAGCAGTCTTCTATTTGACACTTTAAGGTATCTCTTTCATCTTCGAGCTGCTTTATTACTCTAAATGCAAGATCAACAGCATCTTTTTCATCATCAGCATTAATCAAATCATTTATAAGCTCTTTGTTATCAGATTCATCATTATGAGAGTTTATAGACATTTTTATCCTCCGGTAAAATAGCTCTAAGTTTTATGTTACAAAAAATAACTTCCCCTGCAAATTTAAATGGCAAAAACACCTCGCCGCATAAATTCAGGAAAAGCCTAACCACATAAATCAGCATTCATTATAATATACCTTATAAATTTTGTCAATTGCGGTCATATGTCCACTACATAATGTAGTTCGGCTAAATATATGTATTTCTTTACAGCTTAAGTATTGACACATTTTTTATATTTATAAGTTTTAATAAATTAAAATTAAAAAAGACTTCATTAAATAAAGCAGAACAATTCATAAATTACTCTGCTTTACAACCATTTGTTAAAATAAAATATAAGCTATTTTGATATTTTAACATTGCAGCGTATTTTGGCGCCGCTGTTTTTATTTGCAATTCGGCAAAATTTATGACAGATCACTTTAGCCACAAGCACGCAGCATTGTCCTAAACTTCTCAATTTGCATTATTCTAAATTTTTTATGTTTTCAGTTTCGACATAATCGTTATTTTTGAATATAAAAAGCCGGACAAACAATTTGTCCGGCTTTTTATAAGTTATACTAAATTATATCTTTTTGTCCAGAGATTATATAATCTCTCTAATAAAAAACATTTATCGAAAAATTAATAGTTCTCTGCACTAATTTCAAAGAAGCTCTGCGGATGTGCACAGGTCGGGCAAACAGCCGGAGCCGTTGTGCCGGTATGAATATGACCGCAGTTGCGGCACTTCCAAATAGTAACGCCGTCGCGCTTAAATACCATGCCCTTTTCTATGTTGCTTATAAGCTTGCGATAGCGCTCTTCATGCCTGCTCTCTATATCGGCAACCATTTTGAACAGCGCAGCTATCTGAGTAAAGCCTTCCTCTTTTGCCTCTTCAGCAAACTGCTTGTACATATCTGTCCACTCATAGTTCTCGCCGGCAGCGGCGTCGTTAAGATTGCGCAGAGTATCAGGTATAGCGCCGTCATGGAGCTGCTTGAACCACAGCTTTGCATGCTCTTTCTCGTTAAGTGCCGTCTCCTCAAAAATAGCTGCTATCTGCTGATAGCCGTCCTTTTTTGCCTGTGAAGCATAGTATCCATATTTTGTATAAGCCTGCGATTCACCGGCAAATGCTGCTAATAAATTTTTCTCTGTTTTGCTTCCTTTAAATTCCATTTTTTCACTACCTCCATTTACATTTTACATTTGTTTTTATTATGCCACATTAAACTTAATAAGGCAATAGTAAAAATCCAGTATATTGGCTTTATTATCATATGATTTAGCAATCGGCAAGTTGGCTTAACAGCATAAAGCAAAAACTCCTGCATAAGACTATTTAACTATTCTATTTCATGACAGCTGCTATAGATGTACTTTCTGCACAGCTTTACAGCATTACCGGTCAGATGCAGTATAAGATGAAATTTTTAAGAATGCAGGAAAAGGTTTGGTCGGCATTAATCGGCCATGAAAAATAGATGTCTACAATGACAAAATATATGCCCGGCCTATAAACAGACCGGGCATATATAAATATAATTTAAAATTTGCATAAAAAGATATTTGCATTAGTTATTCTATTCTGCTTTCCCTTAAAGTAAGCAGCTGAGGCAAATGCAGCTTTACCTGATACTCCAGCTCAGAATCTCCTATTACTGTAGTGCGGCCAGAGGCATATTCTGCATCTATCCATTCCTTTATTTTCGCAATTTCAGGAGATCTTTTATCAACCTTGTGCTCGTCGTCAAGCGAAAAATATGAATTAATCCATGCGGCAATGCCAGCAACGCCGGAATGCGCGTCTACCACGACTATAGGAGGACGCCCAAGTATATCTGCCGTGTTGAATATGTTGTATATCTCCTCATCCTTAAGCAGACCGTCGGCGTGTATGCCCGCCCTCGTCGCGTTGAATGCTCTGCCTACAAACGGTGTACGCGGCGGAATTTGATAATGCAGTTTAGTCTCAAAATACTCGGCTATTTCAGTAATCACCTTAAGATTCATTCCACCAGTATCACCCCTGAGCTGGCAATACTCAATTACCATAGCCTCAAGCGGAGTATTGCCCGTGCGCTCGCCTATTCCCAGCAGCGAGGTGTTTACCGCCGAACATCCATAAAGCCATGCAGTAACTGAGTTAGGTACAGCATTGTAAAAGTCGTTGTGGCCGTGCCATTCAAGACTTTTAGACGGCACGCCGGCATAGTTTGTAAGCCCGTATATTATCTGCTGAACGCTGCGAGGCATCACAACGCCCGGTATAGACGTGCCAAGCCCTAATGTGTCACATGCACGTATTTTTATGTTTATGCCGCTCTCGCGCGACAAATCCATAAGCTTTTCGGCAAAGGGAAGCACAAATCCGAAAAAGTCGGCGCGCGTAATATCCTCAAAATGGCAGCGCGGTACTATGCCCTCAGCCAGTGCAGCTTCTACTACTTCAAGATAATTCTTCATAGCCTCGCTGCGCGTCCAGTGCATTTTTTTAAATATATGATAATCAGAGCAGGACACAAGTATTCCTGTCTCCTTTATACCCATGTCGCGCACGAGCTGAAAATCTTCCTTTTTTGCACGTATCCACGAGGTTACCTGCGGGAACTCATATCCCATCTCCATGCACTTTATTACCGCTTCCTTGTCCTTGGGCGAATAAAGGAAGAACTCCGTCTGCCGTATTATGCCGCTGCCATTGTCAAGCTTGTGAAGCAGCTTGAATAAATCACATATTTCCTCTACTGTATATGGAGAACGAGCCTGCTGACCGTCCCTAAAAGTCGTGTCAGTTATGAAAATGTCCTTTGGCAGATTCATCGGAACTATGCGCTGATTGAATATCAGTTTCGGTATTGTGTTGTAAGGATACATATTCCTAAACAGGTTGGGGTCCTTTACATCCGTAAATTTGTAGCCAAGCTCCAACAGTCCTGTTTTTTCGTTTAATTTAGGCTCCATGCTTGCCATAATATTACCTCCTTTTTTTAAGACTTGCGTGGTATACTGTCTCCCGCTTTACTGATTAATGTTTTTTACTTATTATAAGCCCATATGGACGAGTGTCGTTTAAAAAATCTGTAAACGCTCTGTCGATGTTTGAGATATAATACCGACACGGCAAAATGTTCTTATTATTCATTAAACTTATCTGTCATCTGATAAACTGTTTATTATTCATTCTGCTAATGAGGATTTAGTCCATAAGGCGTATAGCCGTTGCCGTATTTCCTGCATTCTATTTACTAAACAATCGTCCGCGATATAAGTCGGCCTTATTCAAGTTAATTCATATTAAAGACAGACGGCAGTAAATACTGCATACAGCAAAATTGCTTAAGCCTCTCAAAATTCGACGGCTTTTATCCGCCAAATGCGTCATAGACACACCGCTGTTAAATAATTATGCTTTTGCCCGTCATCTGCGCCGGCTGCTCAATTCCTGCTATTTTCAGTATGGTTGGAGCAATGTCGGCAAGCACGCCGCCCTCTCTCAGCTTGCATTCATAACCAACTACAACAAACGGCACCAAATTAGTTGTATGAGCTGTAAACGGAGAGCCGTCGTCCTCATACATTTTGTCTGCGTTTCCATGGTCGGCGGTTATAATGACTGCGCCGCCCATTGAAAGCGTTGCATCAACTACACGTCCCACACACTCGTCAACCGTTTCAACTGCCTTTACTGCGGCATCAAATACGCCGGTATGTCCTACCATGTCGCAGTTTGCAAAATTGAGTATAATCACATCGAACTTGTCGCTCTTTATGCTTTCAACGACCTTGTCGCACACCTCATAAGCGCTCATTTCCGGCTGCAGGTCATAGGTAGCTACCTTCGGCGACGGTACAAGTATTCTCTCTTCACCAGGATATACCGCCTCAGTGCCGCCGTTAAAGAAGAAAGTAACATGCGGATATTTTTCTGTCTCGGCAATTCTCAGCTGCTTTTTGCCAAGCTTGCTGAGCAGCTCACCCAAATTCATGTCAAGGTTGTTTTCCGGCGGGAAAGCCACCTTTACATTAGGCATTGCAGCATCGTACACAGTAAAGCAGACAAAGCAAAGCGGATTTATTGCCTTGCGTTCAAAACCGGTAAAACCTGGATCTACAAAAGCACGGGTAATCTCTCGCGCGCGGTCAGGACGGAAGTTGTAAAATATCACGCTGTCTCCGTCTTTGACAGTATCTCCTCCCGCCACAACCGTAGGCAGTACGAACTCGTCAGTTATGTTTTTGCCGTTTTCATCTATCGTCTCATACGACTTCTTGACGGCAGCCACCGGATCATCGGTCTTTTCGCCTATGCCGTTTGCCATTGCATCATACGCTTTCTTTACACGCTCCCAGCGGTTGTCACGATCCATAGCGTAATAGCGGCCCATTACAGTGGCGATTTTGCCAACGCCTATCTCCTTGGTCTTTGCGATAAGTTCTTCAATAAATTCCGCACCGGAGGTCGGCGGGACATCCCTTCCGTCTAAAAAGCAATGAATGTATACCTTCTCAGCGCCGCGCTGCTTCGCCATTTTGAGCAATGCATACATGTGGCTGTTAAGGCTGTGCACACCGCCGTCCGACAAAAGCCCCATTATGTGCAACGCCGTACCGTTTTTGACGGTGTTGTCAATCGCTTCTATAAGCGCCTCGTTTTTAAAGAAAACGCCATCTTCTATATATTTTGTTATTCTCGTTATATCCTGATATACTATGCGCCCTGCGCCTATGTTGGTATGACCAACCTCGCTGTTGCCCATCTGACCGTCCGGAAGCCCCACATCAAGTCCTGAAGCACCTATTTTCGTATGCGGATACTGTTCTAAGTATTTGTCCATATTAGGGGTTTTTGCAGCCTTTATCGCGTTGCCGTATGACGACTCGTTTATGCCGTAACCATCCATGATTGTTAAAACTATTGGCCTTTTCAAAATAATCATCCTTTATAAAATTATGCTAAATTTTCGCTGCTTATTATAAGCGCCTAAAAGTTCTGTCTAATAAGCATGCACTATATAAATTACCGCTTGACTTTTCTTGTGCGGTGTCAAATGCTGTACCAAAATTAGTAAATCCTTTTTTGTCAAAATGGATTTACATATATGATGGAAATTTATTATCCATGCCGCCGATTATACATAAAGCAATGATAATAGATACACAAAAAGGAAATTTGAATCTCTTCAAATTTCCTTTTATAAGCTAATTAAAGAGATTCGTCGGCTGCCTTTACTATCTGAGCAAAATCATTTGCTTTTAAAGAGGCGCCGCCTATAAGTCCGCCGTCAACGTTGGGTTTGCTGAGCAACTCCGCCGCGTTGCCGGCATTCATTGAGCCGCCGTACTGTATTATCATATCGTCGGCCGCTGCTTCGCCGTAAAGTCCACACACAGTAGCGCGGATTATGGCGCACACCTCATCAGCCTGCTCGGCTGTCGCCGTCTTGCCAGTGCCTATCGCCCATACCGGCTCATACGCTATTATGATATTTTTAAGCTCTTCTGCGGCAACGCCCTGAAGCGCTATCTTTGTCTGCATGGCGCAAACTTCCGCCGTTACACCCTGCTCTCTCTGCTCGAGATACTCGCCTACGCAAAGTATTACCTTAAGTCCTGCGTCAAGCGCCGCTCTCGTGCGGTCTCTTACCGTCACATCGGTGTCTCCAAAATACGTCCTACGCTCCGAATGTCCGGTTATGACATATTCCACACCAATACTTTTCAGCATCGGCGCCGATACCTCGCCGGTAAAAGCGCCAGATACCGCCCAACTGCAGTTCTGCGCGCCTACCTTTATATTTGTATCCTTTACTGTCTCCAGCGCAGCGGCAAGATCAACATACGGCACACATACTATAACGTCGCTTTTGCTTCCGCTCACGAGCGGTGCAATTTCGTTTATAAGCGTCTTTGTTTGCTCGGGATTGTTGTTCATTTTCCAGTTCCCGGCTATAACCTTTCTTCTGCTCATAGCTTTTTCTCCTATCATATTTTATTTATGTAAGCCGCTGCAAAATTTATAATCTTGCAGCGGCCGCATTGCAAATTACATTTATATCTGACGTATCAATGCTTTAATACTGTAAAAACATCGCATTACATCCGACTGCCTTCCACACTCTATTTGCTTCAGTCAAACAAAGAAATATAGTGAAAATCAGCTTTATAAAAATCTCAGCTAATAGATCTATGATTACACACAGCAGTATAAATCAGCTTAGTAAGCTGAGCTCACTTCAATACCGCCTGCTGATAAAATCATATCATCAATTAATGCGGCAAAATTTCATCGGCCAATCTACTTATTATTTCACTAATATCTCTCATTACTTATGAGCAGCAAGCAAATATCAGAGCAGAACAAAACATTGCCCGTACTGCAAAAAACACTTCAACAAATTATTATTTATCATTAAGCGCAGCTATTCCGGGAAGCTCAAGTCCCTCCAAAAATTCGAGCGAAGCGCCGCCGCCGGTGGAGATGTGTGTCATCTTGTCGGCAAAGCCAAGCTTTTCAACCGCAGCAGCTGAGTCGCCGCCGCCTATTATGGATATTGCGCCGGAATTTGCAACAGCCTCAGCAACAGCTATCGTGCCTTTCGCAAAATCATCCCATTCGCTGACGCCCATTGGCCCGTTCCAGATAACAGTGCCTGCGCCCTTTATAGCATCGGCAAATATTTTCCTTGTATCCGGTCCTATGTCAAGGCCCATATATCCGTCGGGAATATCACATGACTCCACGTTCATGTGGTGACAGTCGGGCGCATACTTATCACCTACGGCGTTGTCAACCGGCAGAAGGAATTTAACGCCCTTGTCCGCCGCCTTTTTCATAATGTCATTAGCAAGCTCTATTTTATCCTCTTCACAGATAGACGTGCCTATCTTATGGCCCTGCGCCTTAAGGAAAGTATACGCCATACCGCCGCCTATTATAAGCGTGTCGACCTTCTCAATGAGATTAGTAATAACGCCTATTTTATCAGAGACCTTTGCACCGCCAAGTATTGCTACAAACGGACGCTTCGGGTTCTCCAGCGCGCCGCCCATAACACTTATCTCCTTCTGTATGAGATATCCACAAACAGCCGGTAGGTACTTTGCAACGCCTGCTGTAGACGCATGAGCACGATGAGCTGTGCCGAAAGCGTCATTTACATATATATCAGCTAATGATGCCAGGCTCTTTGAAAATTCCGGGTCGTTTTTCTCTTCCTCTGCATGGAAGCGAACATTCTCAAGCAACATAACTTCGCCGTCATTGAGAGACCCAGCCAAAGATTTTGCGCTGTCACCTATAACGTCCGACGCCATTTTGACATCCATATTAAGAAGCTCAGAAAGTCTCTTTGCAACAGGAGCCAGTGAATACTTCATATTAAACTCGCCCTTTGGGCGGCCTAAATGTGAGCAAAGTATAACCTTTGCACCATTTTTAATAAGATATTTAATCGTGGGAAGAGATTCCCTTATTCTCTTGTCGTCAGTTATGGTGCCGTTGTCCAGCGGCACATTAAAATCGCATCTTACAAGAACTTTTTTGCCCTTTACATCGATATCTTCTATTGTCTTTTTGTTTAAGGCGTTCATTATACCAGTCCCTTCGCTTTATTTTATTTATAATTGTTATTTTAATAACAATTATTATTGTATAATAATTTTCCAAATTAATCAAGCGTTTAATGCCTTTACTTTTTTAAAAATGCCAAAGTATATACATTTTTTAATCTTTAAAATCTTGCTTTATATAATATTTATATTGGCAAATTAAAATTATAAATTTTGGATTTTATTAACTTTGTTCTAAGCGGTTTTTTTATAACATAATGGCAATAATTATTATATACATTAAATTGATGTATATTTGAAAAATTATCAAAATAACTTTCCATTAATTATTTATACTAATAAGCTTGTTAATGAAAATAATAAATATGGAGTCGTTATTATGCATGCAGCCGCAAAAAGAAAACGTCTGCACTACTATAAAGGAGGTAAGAACTGTGACCAAGAGCACAATGAAATTCGTTAAGGGCATGGGCGCCGGAATGGCTGCCGGCATGATAGCCGGAGCAGTAGGCAGCAGTCTTGTACGCAGCAATAAAAAGGGTCTTAAGAAAAAGGCGTCCAAGGCTATGAAAGCCGTTGGCGATGTAGTTGAAAATGTTCAGTATATGATGAAGTAATTGTATTTGTGATTTTTTACTTGCAAATAATGCTGTGTACTCATTAAAACCACAATTTATAATGAAGAAAAATTTTCAGCGTATGCCTTCGTTGTAAGTTTGTTTTAATATTTTGCGCGGCGCAAAGAAACAGAATATGCGCAGCACTGTGATAATGGTGCTGCGCATTTGTTTATCTGCCAAAGCTAAATAATCAGTCGGTTGCGTAAATAGTCAAAAAGAAAAATTGTCGATATATCCCACTGTATAAAGCCAGATTTTTCAAAATAAGGCTATGCTAAAACAGTAATCGGATGTAAGTAGTAGTATCTCTTTATTTAAGCCAAATGCAAAAGCAATATCTGATAATGCATAAGCCGATTGGTATCTTCTATTTCCTATGCGGCTCTCAGCTTGCGCGGCTTAAATTTTTTATGATATTTATTATCAAAAAAGTGAGTATACTTTATTAAAAAATAAAAAGCTATATTATCCAATCCAATCGGAAATTTTTTCTTTTATTGAGTCAAATATTTCAAGCGCCTTAAGACGTATTTCATATTTCTCATTATTCTCAACGATATCTAACTGCTCGTCTGAAAGGACATCGTCAAGCTCTTCGCTTTCCTCAGCAGCCGGCAGACACATCGGTGGGAACATTACACACCACCAATTATGTCCTGCCGCTTCGCCTATATAAACATTCACCGCTGTATATACGCCGGCCGGCATTGTAACCTCATTATAGACTCGTTCATCAAATTTAGTTTCCCCTACCTCAATACGCACATCATAATCATATCCATTTTCATTTATAACTTCCTTTGCCGCCGCAGTGAGGCGCTCTGTATTATCCTCAGCAAGACTTATCATTTCCTCTTTAGAGCCAGTATTTTCAAATATTTCTCCGCCAACCTCCAACAGCCTGTCGCGTACTTTCAGCTTTAGCTGCTGATCCTCTTCGGAGTCGGAATTTGCAAGTATATGAAGCCGAAGTACATTTTCTCTTATCTCCTCGACGTCTTGCCCAAACCCCATAAGCGAAAATGATATAGCTGCTATTATTCCCATTGCCGCTGCAATATTGACTATTTTCATAAAAAATCAACTCCTAAATATGTATCTGTACATATTATTGGAGCTTTTTTTAACTTTAATCAGCATGAAATACTTAATTTAATATTTTTTACCCTATCCTTTAATTTATTAATGCTCCCACATCTTATCCCTTCAATTCGAGCAGACTTTTCATACAGATTGACCATCGATGCGTTGGCAGCCGGAATGGTACAAGGCGGTAACTATCTTATATTTCCTTGCTTATAAGCGGTAGAATATACACAATTTAATCTGTAATCCTTTAATTTCAGTCAGTTTGTGTCAAAAAGCCACACGACAACATGCTATTGCTATATTCCATCGCTATGCACTATAATATTATGGAATTTAATAGGCACATGTTTATTTTCTATATTTTAATAAAAATCCGGAAATTTATATTAGCCTGAGCGTAGTAATAAGTATAATAAATACATATTTGTAATTACTTTTCGGCACGGACATTGTTTATAATATGTCTGATGCTTTAACATAAAATGGATACTGCTGCCTCAGTAAAGCGCCGTCAACATATTCAATTAGTAAAGCTCAAATTGCAAACAATACAGTATCTATAAAGTATATAAGCATCACAAAATCCATGAAAATACAGTAAATTACAATTTGAATATGATAAATTAAAATTTGCACTTAGTTTTATAATATTTTTCTCATCCAAACATGCGGGCAAAATTCGTCATAGCAGCACTCTCCTATTGCGGTATACCCGCATTTTTTGTAAAACTCTTTCGCCCTTATCTGCGCAAGCAAAGATATGCATGTGCCGCCAAACTTTTTTATCTCTTTTTCTGCTTCTTCCAATATTGTAGAACCAGCGCTTTGGCCTCTAAAGTCTTTAACTACTGCAATACGTCCAACTACATAGGATTTTCTTTCGTCATCCCAGTAAAATCTACAGGTTGCTATCGCCTTTCCGCTTTCAAATGCTACCAAATGTATGGCATAATCATCAATTTCATCAAACTCATTTTCAAAACCCTGTTCATTTACGAACACCGCGTTTCTTATCTCTATTGCCTCGCTTGGTAATTTATTATATACATTAATAATCATTTCTAACCCATTTCAACTTAAAATATATTAAAAAATTTTCTCAATTTTTAAGTATATAGAATTAAATTATATCTGTCAATAAGTGCTAATTTTAAATGTTATATCATAATTCAGAGAAAAATTTTTACATATCAGATTAAAAATAATACAGAAAAAAACTTTTTACACTTTTATTTTAATATACAATGCTGTATAATGACTTATATATGATAATATTATGATATAAACAGCTGATCTTCTGAAGCAATGGCCGTTTATTGAAAAATATT
>CAJFJP010000054.1 GCA_904384255.1 Candidatus Timburyella stercoris | reverse complement strand
CCGTATGAAACATGGGTTAAGGACACTGCGCTGTCTAATCTTAAAAAATATGTTTATTTAAAAGATGAACTCAGCAAGGCGAATGTTTCGTTTGATGATGAAACAAGAAGCAATGTAGATTATGCTACTAATTATTACTGGAATTATTATGGGTATGAGAAAATTTGTAAGGATAACGGTATATCTGAAGACGATTTTTCCCTTAATATCTCTGTAAACTATATGTCCGACATGCTTTTTGATTATATATACGGCGAGGGCGGAGAGAAGGAGATAGACAAGGATGAAGTATTAAAGACGCTTGATGAAAATTATATTTTAGCTGATGTTATAAACGAGGATGTAAGTTCTGCAAGCGATGATGAAAAAGCAGAGATAAAGTCGAAGCTTGAGGGATACAGAGACAGGCTCGCAGCGGGAGAATCGTGGGATACTATACTTGAGGAGTATAATGAGGAAAACGAAACGTCGAGCACGTCTACTTCAAGCTCATCTGATGAAGATGGACCGGAAGATGCGAATGCGGTTGTGTTTGGCAGCGAGAATACAAACAGCCCGTCGGACTATTTTGACGACTTGTCTAAAGCAGAAATAGGTGTTCCGCAGGTGATGGAGCTTGACGATTATACTGTTTTAATACTCAGGAAAGACATAAATGCGGATGATTATTATTATGATACTTACGGCATAAATGCAAGATATATACTAAAGGGCGATGAGTTTGAGTCAACTCTTGATACAGAGAGCGCAAAACTTGAAGCGACCGAGCTTGTTAATCTCGATTATTACAGTCCTAATAAGCTTATTTATGATAATTAATTGATGTAAAAGCTTGAAATAATAATTGATAATATCTAAAGGGTGTGGTAAATTCCGCACCCTTTTATTGCGGCTTTAGCATAAATAAAGACGGAGACAAAACCACTTAAAGCATTTATATAAAATATAATTGAATAAATTATTTGGTGTTGATATAATAACTATATGGAATACACATGTCTGAAGAATTGCTTTATTAATGAGGAAGCAGCGCTTCAGCGGGTTAATAAGATATGGATGGTGGAAAGATGACGGAACAGCAGCTTTATGAAATTTGGTGTGAAAAGGCTAAAGAGGATGCATCTATTATTAAGGAGCTTGAGGAGATAAAGGGCGACAAAGACGCCATATATGAGCGTTTTTATAAAAATCTGGAATTTGGCACCGGCGGCATGCGCGGTGAAATGGGCGCCGGTACAAACAGGATGAATATTTATACTGTTTCAAAAATTGCTCAGGCAATGGCGGAGCATATAAACAGCATAACAAAAGAGGGAAGCGCTGTTATATGCTATGATTCGCGCAACAATTCCACGCTTTTTGCCAAGCGTACAGCGAGTGTGCTTGCTGCAAACGGCGTTAAAACATATATTTTTGAAGAGCTGGCCCCAACACCTGTTCTCTCATACGCTGTAAGATATTTAAAATGCAATGCCGGCGCAATGATAACGGCCAGTCATAATCCAGCTAAATATAACGGCTTTAAGGCGTACGGCGCCGACGGCTGTCAGCTCGGACTGGAAGAAAGTCAGCATATAATGGACATAATAGACACGCTGGATATTTTCAGCTCTGTAAAGTGCGGCGAGTTCGAGCATTTTAGAAAAAATGGCATGATAGAATATGTAAAAAGAGATTTATTTGATGCATATTATAAATGTGTACTTGACTGTATGGTTAATAAGGACGCTATAAGAAACGCTGATTTAAGCGTGATATATACTCCCCTTAATGGCGCCGGCAACAAGCCGGTCCGCGAGGCGCTTGCGATGGCTGGCGTAAAGGAACTGCGCGTAGTACCAGAGCAGGAAGCGCCGGACGGCAATTTTCCCACAACGCCTTTCCCAAATCCGGAGTTTAGGGAATCGTTTGAGTGCGCAATCAAGCTGGCGGAAAAGCGTCCGGCAGATATACTTTTAGCTACCGACCCCGACTCCGACAGGGTTGGAGCCGCCGTTAAAAGTCATGATGACTATGTCCTTTTAAACGGTGATGAAATGGGTATTATCATGCTTGACTATATACTGAAAAATCGTCCGGCAGGCCTTAAAAAGCCGGTCTGTGTAAAAACAATAGTGACAAGCCGCATGACTGATAAAGTAGCTCAAAAATACGGCTGCGAGGTAATAGATGTACTCACCGGCTTTAAGTTTATAGGCGAGCAGATAGCGCTGCTCGAATCTAAAGGCGATGATGACAGGTATGTTCTCGGCTTTGAGGAAAGCTATGGGTATCTGCCCGGAACCTATGTTAGAGATAAAGATGCTGTAGCGGCCGCACTGCTTCTTGCTGAGATAGCGGCCGTGCTCAAAAAAGATGGACGTACCCTTGCCGATTATATGGACGAGCTTTATAAAGAATACGGATATTATACAAAACTGCTTATAAACAAATATTTTGAAGGTTCTAAGGGCATGGCCCAGATGAAAGAGATTATGGATGATTTAAGGAATAATCCTCCTGCTAATATAAACGGTACAGATGTCGTGTCGGTGTCGGATTATTTGACGGGTAAATGCACAGAGGGCGCTAATGTTACAAAGCTTACATTACCGAAGTCAGATGTGCTTGCTTACAGGCTGGCAGACGGCGCAGATGTTATAATCCGGCCGAGTGGCACAGAGCCAAAAATAAAAGTATATATAATAAGTGTGTCGGCAGATAAAGAGACAAGCCGGGAAGAGGCGCAAAAGCTTGGCGATTACATGAATAATCTGCTTGCAAAAGAGCATTAATATAAAAAATAAATGAAAGAAGTGAGACGCATATGAAAAGAAACGCAGGAATTATATCGATAGTAACGGCAGTGATAATGTCTATTTTGTTTGTATTGCCGGCATCTGCATCAATTTCCGATTATGCTGATACGGCTAAGTCTGCGGCAGTGAAGGCTATGGAGTATCACAAGGATAACCTGTCGTATTTATTCGCCGAAGACTATGAAGGAGAAGATGCAATAAAGGCTGATATGGAGCATGTGCTTGCAGCATATGCCGCCGGAGTATATGGCGTAGATGGCTATGAATATCTAACTGTGCAGCCAGATATAACAGCGATAACCGACGCATCATATTCACGTGAATATGCCAAGGGCATAATAATATCAATAATAAACGACGACATGGACGGCGTAAAGCAGTTTGCCGACGCACTTTGTTTAAGGCAGGACTCCTCCGGCTCATTTAAAACATCCGGCGTCGCCGACATTATGGACGACGCATGGGCGCTTATATCATTGCAGGCGGCAAAGCTTTACGGATATGAGGCGGAGTATGACGCAGCGGCGGCCATAGACGCGATTATATCGCAGAAAAAGCAGGACGGCGGATACAACAACTACGGCGACGAGGGCGCGGTAGACGTTACAGCAACAATGCTAATGGCGATGTCATTTTTTGATTACAGCGCCGCAAATACTGAGCGTGAAAGCTGCATAGACTTTATAAAGTCACAGCTTGGCGCAAACGGTTTATTTGAATATTACGGTGCTGACAGCAGCTGCGCTCAGGAATATACAATAATAGGGCTTATAATGGCGGGTGAGGACGTCACATCTGATAAATGGACGACAAACGGCGTTAATATAGTAGACGGGTTGCTCAGCTTTCAAGATGAAAACGGTGGTTTTTGGTCTGACTCGGCCTCAAAGAACGGAACGGGCTGGTTTACTGCTCCTGATGATTACAGCACGCGTCAGTGCGTAATGGCGCTGGGCGCTGTGGCAAATGCCGAGGAGCTTTATGAAAATATTTCCGGACTCACCGACTTAAATCCATCACAGCCGACGCAGTCAGACAGCAGTACATCATCAAATACAGGCACTACCGAAAGTACTCCCGCAGATGCAGGCTCAGGCTCGTCTTCTCAGTCGGATGAGAGCATAGCCAATCCGCCGACGGGACAGGGCAATGAACTTGGCTGGGTTATAGGCATAGCGGCCGTTGCTGTTGTTCTGGTTGCTGCTACTGTTATTATAACTGTAATAAACAGAAAAAAGAAAAATAAATAGCCGATACAGCAATTAATACTTGTACAGTATAGTATAATGTGCTATTATAATGTATATACTATATTTGATAAGTAAATGGAGGTATGATTATGATAATGCTTGATACTGCTGATTTTGAAAAGGAAGTCATGGCGGAAAAAGGCTTAGTGCTTGTAGACTTTTATGCCGACTGGTGCATGCCCTGTAAGATGCTTTCGCCGATACTTGAGGAGCTTTCTGAAGAGATAGACGATGTTAAAATAGTAAAGGTAAACACCGATAAAAATCAGGAACTTGCATCATCATTTGGCATAATGAGCATACCTACGCTGCTGTTTGTAAAGGACGGCAAGGTAATAGACACAATGGTGGGAATGCGTCCCAAGGAAGAATTAGAGCGGGTAATAAAATCATATATTTAATAAGCAAAAGCCGCCCGGAAATAATCCGGGCGGCTTTCATATTACGTTATTGCGCGCCGCTTAACCAACGATTATAGTGCCATCCTTTAGTGAGGGATCCTCATATTCGTCTAAATTCGGCACCTCAATCTCCACCGGCTGGCCGGGATTGTCGTATGTCATATTTATGCTTACGCTGGCAGATGACTGTGTACCATTCATGTCCAAATTCATTGAAAAGTCAAGACCGTATGATGTAATATACCCATCGGCATTGATTGTATATTTCATTGTAACATCGGAAATTTCGGAAATATAGTCAATGTCCTGAACGGCTGCCATGCCGGGACTATAGGCGTCAGAGAAAGAATTGCTGAACATATCCATGAGCTGCTCTCTTAAAGCATTGCCATCAAAGGTGACAGAAACACTTACAGCGTCGTCTTGGACAGTGCGCTCGGCATTTTTAAGTAGGTCCTCAGTTAACTCCAGATGATTTATTACCATGCTTTCATATTCAGACAAATCTTCTGTACTAATAGAAGTTTTAGTCTTAGTACCAGCCACGTCTATATATATTGCCTCTTTGTCGATGTATGAGGAAGCTTCAATATCCTGGTCTAAAAAGCTATAGCTCATATCCATTAACATCTGCGAAATGGCTCCGTCCTCAGTATGCATTTTATAATCGGCTTTAATTGGAAAGCTTATTTCAGCCCCATTCATCTGCATACCAATGTCATATTCTATGCTGCCGCCGATAGACTCCAACTGCGATGTTTTTTCCCATGCATCTACATATTCTTGATACACATCCACATCACAGCCAGATAAAAGCAAGGCTATCATGAAAACAAGAGACATTAATAAAACTTTTATGTGCTTCATATTATTCCTCCTCTAAATAAGTTTATACTTTTATATCTAAATAATACAATTAATAATTATAAAAGTAAATATAATTATGTATAATATGACAAATTTGTAATATTATTTGTCAAATTATACAGTCAAACATTATAACCGAGAAAATCCATAGGGTCAGATTTAACTGCAATTTAAAAAGAGGATGACCTTAAAATATCGGCAATATGCTCGAAAGTTTACACTGAGACGCTTAATCGTGATTTGCCCGGCGTGGATATAATTTATGCTTTAAGTCCATACTATGCGCGATTATTTTATTACATTATGGTACTGCTTAATTGATTATTAAGTCGAGCATGGATAAGTTTATATGGCACCGACATTTATTTTGCTTTATTGCCAGCGTCAGTATACGACAACTAATAAAATTTAAAAGCTATTGCATCTAAAGCCAAAGCATTTCTGCTTTTTATTGCCGTTAAAACGAGTTGATATTTATCTAATGTGAAAGTATAATAATTTTTATAGGTTTTCAAACGACATATTATTACAGGGCATTAGCCATATAATATATATGATTACATAAATATCGGAGGAAAATTATGGACAGCAGGGTAGAAAAGTTTTTTGAGTTTATAAGGGGCAAGGAAATAGCGATATGCGGACTGGCTGTGAGCAATCGGCCGTTGGTAAAGCTGTTTGCAGAAAGCGGCGCTAAGGTTACGGTATATGACAAAAAGGCGCGGGAGGAATTAGGCGATGCGGCCGACGAGGCGGAAAATTGCGGTGCAAAGCTTATGCTTTCAAATGGCAATTTTGAAAATATAGAAGCGGATATACTTATACGCACTCCGGGGCTTTATTTTAACTCTCCTGCCATAAAAAAGGCACGCGAGCGCGGAATAATAGTCACCTCGGAAATGGAAATATTTTTTGATATTTGTCCTGCAGCCAAAATAGCGGTAACCGGCTCTGACGGCAAATCAACTACAACTACTCTTATAGCCGAGATGCTGAAAAGAGACGGCAAAACGGTACATCTTGGCGGAAATATCGGTCGCAATCTGCTGGCTGGGATTTTTGAAATAAAGCCGGAGGACTATGCCGTTGTGGAGCTTTCGTCTTTCCAGCTTATATCCATGCGCAGTAGCCCTGATATTGCTGTTGTGACCAATGTCAGCCCAAATCATTTGGATGTGCATAAGGATATGCAGGAATATATTGATGCAAAGAAAAATATATTTCTGCATCAGGGTGCTTTTTCGAAAACGGTACTCAATGCTGATAACGATATAACATCTTCTTTTGCAGATGAAGTAAGGGGCAAGACATATATGTTCAGCATGAAGCAGCAGCCTGCATTTGGCGCATACTACAATGACGGCGCTTTATATATGTCAAAGCCGAGCGGCACAGAAAAAATTATGGATGAAAGTGATATACTGCTGGTTGGCAAGCACAATGTCGAAAACTATCTTGCTGCTATATCGGCAGTGTATGACATATGCAGCACAGACAGCATGAGATATGTCGCGTCTCACTTTAAAGGCGTAGAGCACCGCTGCGAGCTGGTGAGAGAGCGCGGCGGTGTAAAGTGGTACAACGACTCCATTGCCACCAGTCCCACAAGAACAATAGCCGGACTTAAGGCGTTTAATCAGAAGGTGATAATGATTGCCGGCGGCTATGACAAGCATGTTCCTTTCGAGCCGCTTGCACCGTATGCCTGCGAAAAGGTCAAGGCGCTCATACTCATGGGTCAGACGGCGGACAAAATAGAAAATGCCGTCACATCATTTGAGGGGTATAACGCCGACGCGCTTAAAATATACAGGGCGTCATGCATGGAGGAAGCAGTAAAAATTGCCGATGATATAAGTATAGAGGGAGATATCGTTTACCTCAGTCCGGTGAGCGCGAGCTTTGATATGTATCCGAACTTTGAGGCGCGCGGCCGGCATTTTAAGGATTTGGTAAAAAAATTATCATAATAATTATATTAGCTGTATTTATGCTTTTTATTTATAAGCTCTTAAAGCAAAAAGAGATATTGGTAAAGATAAGCGGGGTAAAAGTATGGATGTAAAGGAAATATTATTTAAGCTGTCAGCAGCAGCGGGCGTAGGCGGGCTGGATGATGCTCCACAAACTGCGGCAGACATGCTCAGCGGATATGCCTCTGTTTCAAGAGACGGAGCCGGCAATGTCATAGGCAAAATATCGGGGAACAGTGAATATAGTATAATGCTTGACGCGCACATTGATGAAATAGGCTTTATGGTCACATCGGTGGACGAGAACGGCTTTGTAACGGTTACCGACAGCGGCGGCATAGATTCAAGACTGCTGCCGGCGATGGAAGTAATAATACATGGAAAGAGTAAGGTATACGGCGTATTCTGCAGTACGCCGCCGCATCTCAGTAAAAAGGACGATGTTCCCCGCAAGCTTAGTGAAATGCATATAGACACAGGGCTTGGCGCAAAAGCGGCAGAGATAATATCAGTAGGCGATAGGGTTACCTACAGTACAGTTCCGTCGGCATTGCTGAACAGCTGCATGACAGGCAAATCATTTGATAACCGCGCAGGCGTGGCGTCGCTTATTCGCGCTGCCGAGCTGTTGCATGAGCATGGCAGTCTGCCTTGCGGTGTTACTATACTTTTGTCGGTGGAAGAAGAGCTCGGCTGTCTCGGCGCCGGCAGCGCCGCATACACCATAAGGCCGGATGAGGCTGTTGCGGTAGACGTATCGTATGCCAAAAGTCCCGGCACGCCGCCAAATAAAACGGGTATACTCGGCAGCGGCCCTATGATAGGCGTATCTCCGACGCTGAGCGGAGAGATAACTGAGGGTCTTAAAGCCGCGGCGAAAGAAACCGGCATAAAGTATCAGCTAGAAGCCATGGGCGGCAGGACTTCCACCAACGCAGATGTCATATCAATATCCGGCAGCGGCATTAAAACAGGTCTTGTCTCAATACCGCTGAGATATATGCACACGCCGGTTGAGGTGATAACCGAGGCAGATGTAGAGAACACGGCAAGGCTTCTATATGAATATATTCTTAAAGGCGGTGTTAAAAATGCTTGAGCTATTGAAAAAATTCTGCAATATCGACGCACCATCAGGCAGCGAGGGGGCGATGCGCGAGGCTATAATAGAGGAAATATCTACGTTTTGTGAATATAGAGTAGATGCGCTCGGCAGCATAATCGCCTTTAAAAGGGGCAAAAGCAGGAGCAGTAAAAAGGTAATGCTCGACGCGCACATGGACGAGGTCGGCATAATGCTGACCGGCATAACAGACGAGGGCTTTTTAAGCTTTACCACTGTCGGCGGAATAGAGGAGACGGCGCTGGTCGGCTCAAGAGTAAAAATAAAGGGCCTGACGGGTGTAATAGCACTGACGCCGGTACATCTGCTGACAGCATCGCAGCGAGAGAAAAAAGTATCGTTGGACGAGCTGTATATTGATATAGGTGCAAACAGCCGTGAGGACGCGCAAAAATATGTATCGATAGGTGATATGGGTACATTTGAAAACACCTTTAGGCAAATGGGCGATATGATAAAATCCAAAGCTCTGGACAATCGCATAGGCTGTGCACTTTTAGTTGACATAATAAAAAGTGAAACAGAGCATGATATGTATTTTACATTCACTGTACAGGAAGAGGTTGGCCTGCGCGGTGCGGCGGCGGCCGCTTTTAGCGTTGCGCCGGATTACGCAATTATTTTAGAAGGAACAACAGCGGCAGATATTCCCGGCGTAGATGCGCCTAATGATGTCTGCCGCGTGGGAAATGGTCCGGCAGTGTCGTTCATGGACAGGGCCACGCTGTATGATAGGGAAATGTATGACGAAGCCTTTAAAACAGCAAAAGAGATGGGAATTGTCTGCCAGCCAAAATCGCTCGCATCGGGCGGCAACAATGCCGGCTCAATACAAAAGGCCGGCAGCGGAGTGAGATGTCTTGCAGTAAATGTGCCGGTGAGATATCTGCATTCACCTTCTGGAATGGCTAACATAAAAGATATCGAAAATGCCGGGAAGCTGGCAAAGGCCATAGCCGAAAAGTATGCCGCAAAATAGATACATTATGATATAAATTTATCGGATTGCTGTAAAGCAGATTGCCGGCGGGTATGGTGCAGTGGCAGATAAAAGCTTCGTTCCGGCCGAAAAATATAGCGCGCAGCAAGTGATTGGCCGGGAGTGAGACGGGTGCTGTCGACTGCTCATACTTAAGCTGCCGGAAAATAAAGCCGATATGCCTAAAATGTACAGCCACAGTGTCTTTTCACTTTTTGCCCTTGGTGTGCGTCAGCACACCGGCGGTGTCAAAAGCAAAGGTTTATCCCTGCCGCCCATATTTTCGGTGCGAAACAGTTTTCAATAAGAAGATTTTCATGTGGGCAGGGCATAAATTTGCAGCTATATGCCGTATAGTAAAAATTTTAACGCAGTCCGCGCGGAAAAGATGCTGAAAACCATATCACGCCCGATACCCGGCAGCTTTAATGCAATATTGTTTTGTATATTCACATACTTTGCCGATATATCCAAATTCAGTCTGCCAAAGCGGTGTATTGACAGCAGCCTATTGTCAGATGCAATGGTTTAGTGCATATGTTGAGAAGAAGATGTGTCTTGACGGCTTAACGGCTAAACAAGTCTGTGTATAGAGCAATGTATAAAATTAGAATGCGCTGCATCAAAAATTGCGGCAAACAGAATAAATTAAAAATACAGGAAATGAGGAATTAGAGCTTGCACAATAATTTTTTTAATATATCAAAAGAGGTTTTAGCGCTTGCATCCGATGCCGAAAGCATAGCCGAGGCGCAGTTTGAAAAAATAGACGCTGTAACGGAATATAATCAGCAAAAGGTGCTTTCTGCCTTTATAGACAATAGGGTCAGCGAGGCGCATCTCGGAGCTACCACCGGCTACGGCTATGACGACATGGGCAGGGATAATCTCGACCGCGTTGTGGCGGAAATATTCGGAGCCGAGGATGCGCTTGTAAGGCACTCTTTTGCGTCGGGCACGCATACCATAAGCACGGTGCTGTTTGGGTTGCTTCGTCCGGGCGACAGAATGCTGTGCGCCTGCGGCCTGCCGTATGATACGCTGCTGCCGGTATTAGGCGTGAAAGAGACGTCCGGCTCGCTTAAGGATTTCGGTGTGCAGATAGACGTACTTGATCTGCTGCCAGATGGTACAATAGATATTGACGAGCTGAAGAGGACGGTAGGCGGCAAAAAATATAAGATGCTTTATCTGCAGCGCTCAAGGGGCTACACTTTACGTCCGTCATATACGGCAGAGGAGTGCGCGAAAGCAATAAAGGCCGCAAAAGAAATAGACAGCAGTATAATTGCTATGGTTGACAACTGCTATGGAGAGTTTGTAGGTTACTGCGAGCCGACGCAGCTTGGCGCAGACGTAATGGCCGGTTCGCTTATAAAAAATCCCGGCGGCGCCATAGCGCGGTGCGGCGGTTACATAGCCGGACGCAGTGAGCTTATAGGGCTATGCGCATACCGCATGACGGCGCCGGGCGTAGGCCGCGAAGTCGGCGCTACTTTAGGGATGAACAGAGAACTATATATGGGCTTTTTCAACGCGCCGCACGTGACGGGAGAAGCAAAAAAGGCCGCAGTGTTTGCATCGGCTCTGTTTGGCAGTCTTGGATATGAAGTTAGTCCGTCGCATTCCGACGAGCGCGGCGATATAATACAGAGCATAGTTTTAGGCGATGAGCGGCGCCTTTCTGCATTTTGCTGCGGACTGCAAAGCGGAGCTCCGGTAGATTCTTTTGTATCTCCGGTACCTGCGCCTATGCCGGGCTATGATGATAAGGTCATAATGTCTGCCGGCGCATTTACAGGGGGTTCATCCATTGAGCTTTCCGCCGATGCTCCGCTTAGAGAGCCTTATGCCGTGTGGTTCCAGGGCGGCTTTAATTATCATAGTGCCAAGGTCGGTATAATGCTCGCGGCAGAAAATATGTTAAAAAACAACTGCCTTTATAAGTAAATAGGCATATCCGTCATAGCTGTGGTAGACATGCAAAAAAGGTTGAAAGCACTGATACTATCATTGCCAACTGATGCTTTTGCCGTCTGAAGTCTGCTAAAGAATTATAGGAGC
>CAJFJP010000053.1 GCA_904384255.1 Candidatus Timburyella stercoris | reverse complement strand
AAAGGTAATTGAAGAAACTCCGTGTGTTGTCCTTTCTGAAGAGACGCGGCAGAAAATGGGTGAAGCGGCAGTCCGCGCAGCAAAATCTTGCGGTTACAGCAATGCCGGCACTGTCGAATTTCTTCTTGATCATAACAATAATTTCTACTTTATGGAAATGAACACCCGTGTACAGGTCGAGCATCCTATAACCGAAATGGTGACGGGCATAGATATAGTAAAGAAGCAGATTGAAATAGCAGCGGGGCAGCCGCTTGGCATAAATCAGAGCGATGTACAGATGCGCGGGCATTCTATTGAATGCCGTATAAACGCAGAAGATCCTGACAAGGGCTTCCGCCCAACTTTCGGCAGAGTGCATCAGTTGTTTATTCCCGGCGGCAACGGCGTAAGGTTCGACACGCAGCTTTATCAGGATTACGAGCTGCCAGTATATTACGACTCAATGGTAGGTAAGCTTATAGTCTTGGCGCCGACAAGGAACGACGCAATTGCTAAGATGAAAGCCGCGCTCTCCGAAATGATTATAGACGGTATAAAAACCAACGTGCTGTTTCAGTATGATTTAATAAACAGCTCCGAGTTTAAATCCGGCAGATATACCACCGACACGATAGAGCAGCTGATGAGCAAAAAATAAATATCATTGTTATAAAATGCGCAGACTATGTGCTTTTACATTGACAAATGTCTGTGCTGAATATAAAATCAGATTGAAGCTATAAAACCGGCGACAGCCAAATGATAGAGGGTCTGCAAATGCAAATAAAAGATTTATTTATCAAAAATAAAGAGGAGTTCAAATCCGGCGACAAAGGCGCGGAGGAAACGCTGCGTCCGGAAATAGATGATAGGATATGGGCAAAATGTAACGGCTGCAATAAAGCTCTTTATGAAAAGATGTTAATGAACAATTTAAAGGTGTGTCCGCTCTGCTCATATCATTTTCGTCTTACTCCTAAAGAACGCATCGACTTTACCTTTGACGAGGGCACATTTACTGAGTTTGATTATGACGACATTGATACGGTAAATCCGCTCGATTTTCCCGGATATAGGGAAAAGATAGAAGCGAACCGCAAGGCTACCGGCGGCAAAGATGCTGTAGTGTGCGGTATTGGTGAAATAGGCGGATATAAAACAGCGGCCTGCATTATGAACAGCTTTTTCATAATGGGCTCTATGGGATATTATGTAGGCGAGGCTATAACCCGCACCATAGAATATGCCACCAAGAACAAGCTGCCTATAGTAATATTCACTACATCCGGCGGTGCAAGGATGCAAGAGGGAATTGTATCTTTAATGCAGATGGCTAAAATCAGCGGCGCACTTGAAAAGCACTCGCAGAAAGGGCTGCTTTATATCACCGTCATAACTAACCCGACGACCGGCGGCGTTACGGCCAGCTTTGCAAGCCTCGGCGATATAATAATAGCCGAAAAGGGCGCGCTTATAGGTTTTGCCGGCAAAAGGGTAATAGAGCAGACAATAAAGCAGAAGCTGCCTAAGGATTTTCAAACAGCGGAATTTGCATGTGAGCACGGCTTTGTGGATTTAATAAGCGAGCGCAAAGATTTAAAAGAAAATATCCGCAAAATACTTATGATGCACAAAACGGAGGGTACAAAATGAGTAAAACGGCATGGGAAAAGATAAAAATTGCCAGGATGATGGACCGTCCGACATCTGAATATTACATAAATAAAATTTTTACTGATTTTATAGAACTTCACGGCGACAGGAACTATGCTGACGACGCTGCCATAATCGGCGGTATAGCCATGTATAAGGGTATACCTGTAACGGTAATTGGCGAGGAAAAGGGCACAGATGTAAAGGATAAGGCTCGGCGCAATTTTGGCTCTCCGCACCCGGAGGGGTATAGGAAAGCGCTGCGGCTTATGAAGCAGGCGGAAAAATTCGGCCGGCCGATAATAAATTTTGTCGATACGCAGGGCGCGTACTGCGGCATGGGTGCTGAAGAGCGCGGCCAAGGCGAAGCTATAGCCAAAAACCTGGAAGAAATGATGGCTCTTAAGGTCCCAGTGATAAGCGTATTTATAGGCGAAGGCGGCAGCGGCGGTGCGCTGGCGCTGGCAGTGGCCGATCGTATTGCAATGCTGGAAAACGCTGTTTACTCCATACTTTCGCCGGAGGGATTTGCAGCTATACTCTGGAAAGATGCGCAAAAGGCCGAGCAAGCGGCAGATGTTATGAAAATAGCCGCTGATGAGCTTTTAAAGCTTGACATTATCGAAGAAATTATACCCGAGCCGGAGGAAGGAGCGCAGGTAGACCCTGACTCTGTAGCAAATCTAATAGATGACTTTATCTCGCGCAGTCTTGACATTCTTTCTCAAATACCGGCCAATAAGCTTCCCGATTACAGATATAAACGTTTTCGCAGATTATAATCTTTCGGCATAACTAAAGATATATTAAATCAAATAAAAAATTTTTCTTAGTTAATCCGTCAAATAGATTATTTGCTGCAAATTCATAAAAATAAAGTTTGCTTACACAGGATAAAAAATTAATATAAGCGAGGAGGAACAGCTATGCCGTTAAAAGTCGGGCTTTTTAACGACTCGTTTCCGCCGACAATAGACGGCGTGGCAAACACAGTCAAGAATTATGCCGAAGTGCTTGCGGATATTGGATGCGATGTAACGGTTGTAACGCCTAAATATCCGCATGTAACTGATAATTACAATTTTAACGTATACCGCTATTTTTCAGTTAATCTTAATAAGAGCATCGGCTATCGTGCAGGCATTCCTACTCCGGTATCGGCAGGTAAGATATTATCTAAAAAGCTTGACATTCTGCATGTACATTCGCCTTTTGTATCATCTCTTATGGCAAAATCGGTATCGATAAAGCCTCATCGTCCGCCTACTGTTTTTACCTATCATACCAAGTTTGACGTTGATATAGATGCGCGTGTCAAAAGCCGGTCTATCCGCAAAATTGCGAGAAAAATTGTTCTTGCTAATATTAATATGGCAGATGAGGTTTGGGTAGTCACTGAAACGGCTGCCGAAAGTCTTAGAGGGCTTGGTTATAAAGGCGATTATATTGTTATGGAAAACGGCACCGATTTTCCAAAGGGAAAGCTTGGAAAAGACGATACAGACGCTTTAAATAAATTATACAATATACCTGAAAATGAGCTTATGTTTTTGTTTGTAGGACGTATGCAATGGTATAAAAATATAAAGCTTATTATCGATTCTTTAAAGGCGGTTAAAGATGCCGGTATATCATTTAAAATGTACTTTGTAGGCGACGGGAACGACAAAAGTGATATTGAAAGATATATTAAAGAGATAAATATGGACGACTGTACTTTTTGCCTTGGCGCGATCTACGACCGCAAGCTTGTAAGGACATTTTTCAGCAGGGCAGATTTATTTCTTTTTCCGTCTGTATATGATACATCTGGTTTAGTGGTAAAAGAGGCTGCTGCCTGTGCGTGTCCGAGCTTGCTTATAGAAGGCTCCGCCGCTGCTGAAGGGGTTGAGGATGGATTTTCCGGACTTTTAGCCAGTGAAACTGTGGAATCCTGTGCAAATACGATTATATCTGCCGTTAAAGCAGAAAAGCTAACCGAGATTGGAAATAATGCGCTTAATCATGTTTATCTTTCGTGGAACGATGCTGTAGGTAAAGCCTATGAAAGGTATGAAAAGATAATTGAAACATGGCCTAAACGCCGAAAGTAAATTTTATATAAACATAAAAACGGTCCGTATTATTTATGCGGACCGTTTTTAATAAAATAATGCATGAGTTGAATAAGAAATACTTATCAAATAATTATTTTAGTATATAATCGAGAAGTTTTGGCTAGCAATTATTTTACTTATAACACAAAATTGCTTTTATTTATTACAAAAGAATATTGCATAAGAATTATAAAGTCAAGCAAGCATTATGTGCATTTTTTTACTTTATTAATTGTAAAGTATGATATATAATATTAAGTGAAATTTTGTATTATTAAAAGCCGAATGGCAGAATGGGTGATAAGTTTTGAAAGGAACATTTACCGTATCGTTAAAGCGAATTATAGACAGCTTTAATCTTGAAGCGCTTTATCTTCCAAAAGACAGCTCTGAAATTTACATATCATCTTCGGCGGTAAATCGGCCTGGGCTTGAGCTCGGCGGATTTTTTGAGCATTACAACAAAAACCGCATTCAGATACTTGGACGGTCCGAAACTTCATATATTGCTCATTTTGACAGCGCTGAGCGATCTGACAGGATATGCAGACTGCTTCAGCCAGGTCCTCCGGCGGTTATAATATCAAGGGGAATCGAGCCGGAAAGTGAGCTGAGCGACGCCGTAAGAAAATATGGTGTGCCGCTGCTTCGTACCAACGACGAGACGTCGGCTTTTATGTCGGATCTTATATCGTTTCTCAATGTACAGTTAGCACCGAGAGTAACTCGTCACGGCGTTTTTGTGGAGGTTTACGGCGAGGGAATACTTTTGCTTGGCGAAAGCGGTGTAGGTAAGAGCGAGACAGCAATAGAGCTGATTAAGCGCGGGCACCGCCTTGTTGCTGACGATGCGGTAGAAATAAGGAAGGTTTCTTCAAAAACGCTTGTCGGCTCAGCACCTGATAAAATTCGGCATTTCATTGAACTGCGCGGCATAGGTATAATAAACGCCAGAAGAATTTTTGGCATGGGCTCTGTAAAGCTTACAGAAAAAATAGATTTAATAATAAATCTTGAGCAATGGGATCCCAATAAAATATATGACCGGATGGGGATAGAGAGCGAGACAACAGAAATACTTGGAAATCATATACCGTCAATAACTATACCTGTTAAGCCCGGCCGCAATCTTGCTATTATAATCGAAGTAGCGGCAATGAACAATCGCCAGAAAAAGATGGGATTTAATGCGGCAAAAGAGCTGCTTAAAGGGCTGGGTATGTATTCTGAAACGGATGAAGAAAACCGGCCGGCAGATGAATTTTCTGCTTACGAATAATAAATAGATATATTAATTTAATATTATTATAAGCTTAGACAACGAATTAAATATATAAAAGAAACAGGAGATATAAATATTATCGGTTTGCTAAGCTCGAAAGGCGGAAAACATGTATAACATAGGAATTGATTTAGGCGGGACAAAAATGGCAGCCGGAGTAGTAGGCGATGATTATAAAATAATAGGAAAAACATCTCGTCCTACGCTTGGCATGCGTCCTGATTATGAGATAGTAGCAGATATGGCGGAGCTGTATTATGAAGCGGTTGCGGCATCCGGCATTGATGAAACTGATATACAGTCGGTAGGAATCGGCTGTCCCGGCGCTGTTAATGTTGAAAGCGGGATTTTAGAAGGCACGAATAATCTCAACTTTCACATGTATCCGATAAAGGATGAATTAAGTAAGCGTCTTAAAAAGGAAGTATACATAGAAAATGATGCCAATGCAGCAGCATATGGTGAGTTTTTAGCCGGTGCGGGACGAGGTAAAACTGATTTTATTGTTATTACTTTGGGCACTGGTGTCGGCAGTGGGATTATAATCAACGGTAAAATCTACAGCGGACACAATTACGATGGCGCTGAGCTTGGACACATGGTAATAAATATAGACGGCGAACCATGCAACTGCGGACGTTACGGCTGCTGGGAAGCATATGCCTCCGCCACCGCCCTTATAAGGCAGACTAAGGAGGCAATGAGCCGCAATCCAGAATCTGCCATGTGGGATATTGTAGATGGAAATATCACAAATGTAAACGGCAAAACAGCATTTGATGCAATGCGTATAAACGACGAAGCTGGAAAAGAGGTTGTTCGCAAATATCTCCGCTATGTCGGCTGCGGAATAGTTAATGTTATAAACATATTCCAGCCCGAGATAGTTTGCATAGGCGGCGGAATATCAAAAGAGGGGGATACAATACTAAAGCCGATACATGCTCAAGTAAGGGCTGAGAGATACAGTATGTATGCTCAGAAGCAGACAAAGCTTAAGATAGCTGAGCTTGGCAACGATGCCGGAATTATAGGTGCCGCTGAGCTTTACAGATTATACGGTAAAAATTAGACGCTTAGCAGTGCAAATCTTTACTGCCTGCGCCAAAGATAAATATTTCTCTATTTTATTAATACTGCGGCAGATATTTTATTACGCTTTATCGCTATTGACAAATTATATTGCGGTTTGGCGATATATGAGGATTACTAAGATTACTTTAAAAATATCTCTCATTATACAATTATGAATTGTATGTATAAATATAAATATCTGCCAATATTATTAATAAGCAGCGATATTTGCTGTGCCATTTTATGTTATCGTTATAAAAACACATAAAACAGGGAGCCGATTAATGAAACAAAATGATAAATACGGCGAGCTTAAATCACAGCTTGCGGCTATAGCCTGCAATTTTAAAGAAAATGAGCCGATGTATAAACATACCAGCTTTCGCATAGGCGGGCCGGCAGACATTTTTATAATGCCAGACTCAGAAGATGCACTCATTAAAGCTCTGAATATGTGCAGAGAGCTTCAAACTCCTGTAACTGTGATTGGCAGCGGAACAAATATGCTGGTGTCAGACTTAGGCATTGAAGGCGCGGTTATATCAACTCTGGGACTCAAAGGCATGTCTGTATCTGAAAACGGAGAAATAACTGCTGGCGCCGGTGTAAAAATAATGTCGCTAAGCAAAGCAGCCGCTGAGCATTCGCTTACAGGACTTGAGTTTGCATGGGGAATACCTGGAAGCGTGGGCGGTGCAGTTTACATGAACGCCGGCTGTTACGGCAGCGAAATGAAAGATATATTAATCTCTTGCCGTCACATGTCAATAAGCGGAAACATTGGTGAATATACCAAAGAAGAGCTTAAAATGGGGTATAGAAAAAGCGCCTATACTGACAGCGGACTTATAATAATATCTGCAAAGGCAGCTCTTAAACCAGGAAGCAGGGTAGATATAACAGAAAGAATGGAAGAACTAATGCAAAAAAGGCTCTCAAAGCAGCCTTATTATATGCCAAGTGCAGGTAGTACATTTAAGCGTCCGGAGGGAAATTTTGCAGGTTCATTAATAGAGAGCTGCGGACTTAAAGGCGCATCAGTCGGCGGTGCACAGGTGAGCGAAAAGCATGCAGGTTTTATTGTTAATACCGGCGGTGCTTCTTGTGACGATGTACTGCGCCTGATTTCAAAAATAAAAAATACGGTTTATAAGGCAACCGGAATTATGCTTGAATGCGAAATTAAAATTGTCGGCCGCACTGCGGCAGGAATTTAATTCTTTAAGCTTTAGGTGATCTCGTATTTAATACGTAAAAAGACAGATTTGTATAAATATATAAAAAGTAATTTGGCTGCACTTTTATACAAAGGCAGGACAAGCATCCTATAATTAAAGAAAGTATAATATAAACCAATATCTGATGTATGTTTATATACTGAATGTTAAGTACATTTATAGAAGATATAAAATTTATAAAACAGGTAAGCATAAAAAATGAGGGAGTATTTTTCGCACAGCGTAAAAAAAGAACTTATATCGGCATTAAGTAAGCACTGCTGTGAATTTGCCGAATGCTACGGCATGCTTATCTGTGCTTCATCCTTTTCCTGCAGGTCGATATCGCTGTATACTGAAAATGGAAGTATTGCTGAAAAATACTGCAATTCAATAAAAGAAATATGCGGTATAAACTGTGCTGTTTATCCACCACAGTCGCAAAAAGGCGGACTGTATTTGTGCAGTGTCGAAGATGATAAAGACAGGGCTCTGGTTTTGGATTGGTTTTCTCACAAATTAAATGATGTAAGCATAAGAATTAACTATGCTAATTTTGAGAACGATTGCTGTTATGCAGCCTTTCTGAGAGGGGCGTTTTTAGTTTGTGGAAGCATATCTGACCCACAAAAAAACTACCGGCTTGAATTTAGCATACAGCATAAAAATCTCGCAGCCGATATGGTAAGAGTATTATTTGAAGTTGGCATTAATGCAAACATTACAGCGCGCGGAAACGGATATGCTGTATATATAAACGAAAGTGAGCAAATAGAGGATTTGCTCACTTTAATGGGCGCTCAAAACTCTACTATGCAGATAATGAACGTTAAAATATATAAAGATATACGCAATAAAGCCAACCGACTGACCAACTGCGAAACGGCGAATATTTCAAAGACAGCCGACGCTGCTGCGCGTCAGCTTCACGCTATAAAACGACTTGAAAATAACGGAAAGCTTGAAGCTCTTCCTGATTCTCTTAAATTTGCTGCAAAAATAAGACTAAATAATCCCGATATGTCTCTTAATGAAATGTGCGCCCTTTGCGGAATGAGCAAGTCGGGACTGAGCCGACGTTTAAATAAGCTAATAGAAATATCAAAAATGATGTAAATACTTTTATCTGTATAAAATTTTAAGATTGTGTAGTCTGCCGGCCTTGATTTTACTATTAAAGAGATATTTAATACTTTAAAGCTCTAAACATTAATTATTTTAATAAAAAGTAAATATTACAGTGTAATTATCTTAATATTATATAATTTTAATCTATCAAAATATGTAGATAAAATTATATCTGAGTTTTTCTTGAATTTTCTGTGTGTGTTATTATATTATCTACATTTCAAAGGTTCAAATATATCTTATTTTAGCACTTATCTCTTCAGCCTTGTGATGATATTAAAAATAAATAGTATAAACGTTAAATAAAAAAGAGGAAATCTGGAGTCCTTATGAGTTTTGTGCATTTACATCTTCATACAGAATACAGTCTTTTAGACGGCGTATGCCGTATGGAGCCTCTTATGAAGTCGGTGCTTGATAAGGGGCAAACTGCTGTTGCAATAACTGATCACGGCGCTATGTACGGAGTAATAGAATTTTACGATGCAGCCAAAAAGTATGGCGTAAAGCCGATAATTGGATGTGAGGTGTATGTGGCTGCCCGTACAAGGTTTGACAGGGAAGCAAAAATAGATAGTGAGCACAATCATCTTGTGCTGCTGTGCGAAAATAACGAGGGTTATAAAAATCTAATGCAGCTTGTTTCAAGAGGATTTACTGAAGGCTTTTATGGCCGCCCACGCGTTGATAAGGAGCTTTTGAGAAAGTACAGCGGCGGACTTATAGCTCTTTCTGCCTGTCTTGCCGGAGAGGTGCCAAGAGCTCTTACTTCCGGCGATTATGATCGCGCCAAGAAAACGGCGCTTGAGTTTAGCGAAATTTTCGGTAAGGACAATTACTTTTTAGAGCTGCAAAACCATGGTATAAAAGAACAGCAGACGGTAAACGACGGACTGCGCCGCATCTCACGGGAGACTGGTATAAGCCTGGTGGCCACAAATGATGTACATTATATAGATGCCGACGACAGTCGTGTGCAAAAGGTACTGATATGTATACAGACGAATAAAACGGTTAACGAAGCGGGCGGACTTGAATTTGCCAGCAATGAGTTTTATCTCAAAACTGAGGAGGAGATGTTCGCCGCTCTGCCGCAGGATGCCGAAGCAATAGAAAATACCGCTAAAATTGCCGACAGATGCAATGTCACCATAGAGTTTGGTGACATTAAGCTTCCAGCCTTCACAGTGGACGGAGAGACTGATAATTTTGCCTATCTGCGCCGCATGGCGTATGATGGATTATATGAAAAATACGGCCAAAATCCTGATAGCAGTCTGAAAGATCGGCTTGACTATGAGCTAGGCGTGGTAAATAGTATGGGCTATACCAACTATTATCTTATAGTATGGGACTTTGTCCACTACGCTAAGCGAAAGGGGATACCGGTAGGGCCGGGGAGAGGCTCCGGCGCCGGCAGTCTTGTTGCGTACTGCATTGGCATAACCGGCATAGACCCCATAAAATACGGCCTGCTGTTTGAAAGATTTCTCAATCCGGAACGAGTCAGCATGCCGGACTTTGACATTGATTTCTGCTATATACGTCGCCAGGAAGTAATAGACTATGTGGTAAGGAAATACGGCTCCGATCATGTAGCGCAGATAATAACATTTGGCACAATGGCGGCCCGCGGCGCCATACGCGACGTTGCAAGGGCGCTGGATATACCATATTCAGTTGCGGACAGCACTGCAAAGCTTGTGCCAATGAAGCTTAATATAACAATAGATGAAGCGTTGGAACAGTCAAGGGAGCTTAAAAATTTATATAATTCAGACGAGCGGACAAGAGAGCTTATCGATATGGCACGCCGTGTTGAGGGCATGCCGCGGCATGCATCGACACATGCCGCCGGCGTTGTTATAACAAAAGATGTGGTTTCTTCCTATGTTCCTTTAGCAAAAAATGATGAAGCGATCGTCACTCAGTACACAATGACGGACATTGAGCGTTTAGGCCTTTTAAAAATGGACTTTTTGGGCCTGCGCACATTGACAGTTATAAGAGAAGCCGCCGATGCAGTATGTAGAAAAAATCCTGATTTTGAGATAGACAATATCTTGCTGGACGACCGCCAGACAATGGAAATGCTGTCCACAGGCGATACGCTTGGCGTGTTCCAGTTTGAATCTGCCGGCATGCGCTCGGTGCTGCGCACGCTGAAGCCGGACAGGCTGGAGGACTTGATAGCCGTTGTTTCACTTTATCGTCCGGGGCCTATGGATTCAATACCGACATATATCCGCAACCGGCACAACCCGTCACTTATAAAATATAAGACGCCGCAGCTAAAGCCCATTTTGGATGTCACCTACGGCTGTATAGTATATCAAGAGCAGGTTATGGAAATATTTCGAAAGCTTGCGGGGTATACTCTTGGCCGCGCCGATATAGTTAGAAGAGCTATGTCCAAGAAAAAGCACGATGTTATGGACAGAGAGCGTGAAATTTTTCTCCATGGCCTGCCTGCATCGGAAGAGGGCCCCGGTATTGATGGCGCCGTTAAGCGCGGCATAGATGAAAGAGTTGCAAATGATATATTCGATGATATGTCGTCTTTTGCATCTTATGCCTTTAATAAATCCCACGCTGCAGCCTATGCTTTTGTATCATACCAGACGGCATATCTTAAATGCCACTATCCGCGTGAGTTTATGTCGGCGCTGCTTAACAGTGTTATGGACAATACTGGCAAAGTTGCGGAATACATGTCTGAATGTACACGTCTCGGCATAAAGGTACTGCCGCCTGATATTCAAACGAGTATGTCAGGATTTACGGTATCTGGCGAAAATATAGTATTTGGACTTTATGCCATAAAAAATCTCGGCCATAAGCTTATAGAACGTCTCATAGAGGAGCGAGAGAAAAACGGCAGATATAAATCATTTTATGATTTTTGCTCAAGACTGTCCGGTAGTGACATGAACCGCCGAGCTCTTGAAAGCTTAGTAAAAAGCGGTGCCTGCGACGGCCTCGGCCTAAATCGCTTGCAGATGCTGCGCTCAATAGAGGGAATTTTA
>CAJFJP010000052.1 GCA_904384255.1 Candidatus Timburyella stercoris | reverse complement strand
TCTACTGCATTTCCAGCAAAAATATACAGATAAAGCGGCATAAGTATAAAGTTTACAAGGATACCGACAACCGCCATAAGCGGTACCGTTATTGCTGCCGATATAAAATATGGCTTTGCCTTTAATCCGTCTGACAAATTCTGCTTCCTTCCAAAAATCCGATAAAAAGACATAAGGAAAAATATACACGCCACACCCATAACTATATTAATAATTTGACCCATGCCTAATGAGTCTGATTTTATTATATCTGCAATATTTGTGATTAATACCACCAAAATTCCAGATACCGGTCCTCCGACCAGCGCCGTTATTATTGCCGGCACCAGTGCAAATCCCAGCTTAAATGACGGCGGAAACAGCATAATTTCCGGTATTAAAAACTGGATTGCTATTGACAGTGCCGACATTACCGCCACCGTTGTAAGCCTGTAAACATTCATCTTCGATTTTGCTTTCATAATTTACCTCTTTTCTGCTGCCTTTAGAGGTATAAAAAAAGTCCTGTGATTATCACAGGACTTTTGACACCTATCTGCATTTTGCATAGACGCCTCTTCTTTCATCCGGACTTTACCGTCGGCTCCGGAATCGCACCGGTATCATGCTTTACGCTCGCGGGCTTGTCGGAATATCTCCGCATTACCGCCGGTGGGGACTTACACCCCGCCCTGAAGACAGCTATTTATTTCTTCTTTATTATATTCCAGATATAACATTCTGTCAATATGCTGCAAATATTTCCTGTGTAAAGCCAATGTGCTTGACGTAAAAAATGCAAGTGCATGGAATTAACAAGCAGCTGATGCATTCATAGCTTTTACATCTCTATCAGGTTTAGCAAACGCAAAATATATGCATCGGAATTTAACACAAATATATTATTACAGCTATATTACAGCACATCATATGCGCAAATCCGCTTAATACTCGCCAGCAAAAATCATAAAGAAATATTATTTATTTTTGCCTGCAGTATAGTCTACATGCAGCAGCTCGTGCGTGCGGCCTTCAAGTATGCCATTATATAGCATTGTCATAAGCGGGTTGTCATCCGAGCTCTTTATGTTGCACATCTTATCAGCAGAGTATAAGCCCTTGCCTCTCTTCTCCTTAACATCTGCCGTGCTTGAGAATGGCTGACCGGCGCCGTTTATGCAGCCGCCGGGACATGCCATGACTTCGACAAAGTCAAAGTGCTCGCCCGCTTTAATGCGCTGTATGAGATTGTCGGCATTTTTAAGTCCGCTTACTATGCCTATGCGAACGTCTCTGCCGCCGTATTTTATCGTCGTTTCCTTTACGCCGTCAAGACCCCTTACGCCCTGATACGCTATAGACATCATAGCCGTGCTCGACTTATCATCAGATATGCGGCGAAGCACCGCCTCGGTAACGCCGCCCGTTACACCGAAGATAACGCCGGCGCCCGTCATCATGCCGAACGGCATGTCTACCGCTTCCGGCTCAAGCTCCCTGAACAGCACACCCGATTCCTTTATCATGCGTATAAATTCCTGCGTCGTTATTACAGCATCGACATTTGGTATGCCTTTTGTCTTAAACTCGTCGCGCGCTGCCTCAAACTTTTTCGCAGTACACGGCATTACTGCCACGTGAAAATGCTTTTGTGCATATGTCTTGGCGTTTTCCTTTATAACGGATGCAAACATCTGCATCGGCGAACGGGATGTTGAAATGAACGGAAGCAGCTCTGGATATTTTTTCTCACAGTACTGAACCCATGCCGGGCAGCAGGATGTAAACAGAGGCATATCGCTGTTGAGATTTTTGTCAAGCTTCTCTACAAGCTCAGCTGACTCCTCCATTACCGTAAGGTCGGCGCCGGTGGAGGTATCATACACCTCGTCAAAGCCCATGCGGTGCAGCGCTGCAACAATCCGGCCGATATAATTTTCGCCGTCTTTCATTCGCAGCTCTTTGCTCATTGCCACACGAACTGCCGGAGCTATCTGTACGGATACACGCACGTTCTCATCATCCAGTGCATCCCATACGCGGCGTATGTCGTTTTTAACGACTATGGCGCCCGTCGGGCATACCGCCGCGCACTGGCCGCAGCCAACGCAGGGTGATTCCGACAGCGGCTTGTCAAAAGCCGTGCTTATCGTCATTTTAGAGCCGCGGTGCGCAAAATCTATAGCGCCTACATTCTGTATCTCGTTGCACATGCGGACACAGTCGCCGCAGAGAATGCACTTATGGGTATCGCGGGTTATGCAAACTGAGGAATTATCTATTTTCGGCTCAGCCGCCGTATTCGGAAAGCGTACGCCCTCTATATTAAAGCGCATGGCCAAATCCTGAAGCTTGCACTGACCGTTGTTGTCGCAGGTTGTACAGTCGCGGCAGTGATTGGCGAGCAGAAGCTCAAGTATATTCTTGCGGTATTTGCGAAGCCGCTCAGTATTGGTCTTTATCTTCATGCCGGCCTTCGGCGGAGTAGAACAAGCAGCATCAAGGCCTCCCCATTCGTTTTCCACCATACACATGCGGCAGGCGCCATATACGGATAAATCAGTATGATAGCAGAATGTGGGCATCTTTATGCCTACCTTGCGTATAAGCTCAAGCAGGTTTTTCTCGCCGTTTATTTCTACCGGTACTCCGTCTATTGTCATAAATTCCTTTTTTTCCATTAACTAATTCTCCTTTATCGCGTGGAAAGCGCACGATTCTAAGCATGCACCGCATTTTATGCATTTAGACTGGTCAATTACAAACGGCTCTTTTATCTTGCCGCTTATTGCGCCGACAGGACATATGCGCGAACACTTTGAGCAGCCCTTGCACAGTTCCGGTACAATCTCTATTCTCTTAAGCTTCTGGCAGTTGCCGGCCGGGCAGCGTTTGTCATATATGTGCGCCTCGTACTCGTCCCTGAAGCTCTTTATGGTGCTGACAACCGGGAATGCCGCTGTCTTGCCCAAGCCGCACAGCGCCGTCGCCGATATGGTGTCCGCCAGCTCAAGCAGTAAATCTATATCGCCGTCTTCGCCCTTGCCGTCGACTATGCGCTCAAGTATCTCAAGCATGCGCTTTGTGCCCTCTCGGCAGGGCACGCACTTGCCGCAGGATTCATTCTGCGTAAAGTTCATGAAAAAGCGCGCGACCTCTACCATGCAGGTCTTGTCGTCCATTACCACAAGGCCGCCGGAGCCTATCATAGCGCCGGCCTTTTTGAGAGAGTCAAAGTCAAGCGGCAAGTCAAGATGCTCTTTTGTAAGACATCCGCCGGACGGGCCGCCTATCTGCACGGCCTTGAACTCTCCGCCGCCGCGCATGCCGCCGCCTATGTCAAATATAACCTCGCGCAGAGTTGTGCCCATAGGCACCTCTATAAGTCCGGTGTTTTCTATATTTCCCGTAAGCGCAAAGGCTTTTGTGCCTGGGCTGTTTTCAGGTCCTATCGATTTATACCACGCCGCACCCTTATTAATTATGAGCGGTACATTTGCATATGTCTCAACATTGTTGAGCACTGTAGGCATATTGAAAAGTCCGTGCTCAACAGTGCGCGGAGGCTTTACCCTCGGCATGCCGCGCTTACCCTCTATAGATGCAGTAAGAGCGCTTCCCTCGCCGCATACAAAAGCACCGGCGCCGCGGTTTATGTGAAGATTAAAGCTGAAGTCGGTGCCGAGTATGTTGTCGCCCAGCAGTCCCAGCTCCTTAGCCTGGTCGATTGCTGTACGCAGTCTCGACACTGCCAAAGGATATTCTGCACGTACATATATGTAACCTTCACTTGCACCGCAGGCAAGGCCGGCTATCATCATGCCTTCCAGCATGCGATGCGGATCGCCTTCCATAATGCTGCGGTCCATAAACGCACCGGGGTCGCCCTCGTCGCCGTTGCAGACTACATATTTCTGCTCTGCCGTCTGGCGTTTCACCTGCGACCATTTGCGGCCGGCCGGAAATCCGCCGCCGCCTCTGCCGCGCAGGTTGGATTCACTTATCTCGTTTATTATTTCGTCGGCGCTCATCTCAAACAGCGCTTTCTCAAACGCTTTATAGCCGCCCATGCCCAAATACTCGTTTATTGATGTGGAATCTATGTGACCGCAGTGCTCAAGTACAAGGCGGGTCTGCTTTTTATAAAACGGGATATCATCCTGCTTTTTGCAGACCTTGCCGCCCTTCTGGTACGCAAGGCGCTCGATATGCTCGCCGTTTATTATTGTCTTGTCTATTATATCCTCACAGTCGGAAAGCTGCACTTTTGTATACAGCCAGCCCTGCGGTTCTATTCTCACCAGCGGGCCCATTTCACAAAATCCGTGGCAGCCGCTCTTTTTTACGCCGACACTGTCGCCGTGAGGTTCTTTTTCAAGTTCTACAGAGCATTTTATGTTTCTTTCCTTTAAAAGCTCTGTGAGTCTGTCAAATATGTCAAGCGAACCGCTGGATACACAGCCGGTACCGGCACATACAAGTATCTTTTTTGTTTCATGTTTAAGAGAATCTGCATATATACTGCGGATTTTATCCAAGTCTTTCTGATTTTTAAGCTTCATACTACACCTCTTCCTTAAGCTCGCCCAAAAGCGCCGACACCTTGTCCGGCGACATTGCAGGATATACCTTGTCGTTAACGGTAATTACCGGCGCAAGTCCGCATGCACCAAGGCACGACACCGTCTCCACCGTAAAGGATAAATCATCGGTGGTGTGCTTTTTGTCCGACAAATTAAGCTCGCTGCGCAGACGCTCGAGTATCGGTATGGATTTGCGCACATGGCATGCTGTGCCGTCGCAGACCTTTATTACAAACTTGCCCTTCGGCTCCAGCGAGAAATTTTCATAAAATGTCGCTACGCTGTAAATTTGCGCCTCAGGTACGCCCAGCTTTAACGCAAGGTACGGAAACACCTCGCGCGGAAGATAGCGGTAGTGCTCCTGAACACTTTGAAGTATGGCTATAATGTTTGTTTCACTACAGCCAAGCTCCTTAAGTATCCCGTCGACTACACCATAGTCAAAGTTTTCGTTCATACTTACCTCCAAACAATTTGCCTTTATTCAAAACACAATTTCGGCAGCAATGCAAGAAAATAAACTCCTTCAGGACAGCAGAAATCATGTTGAATTCATATTTTATATTACAGCTGAAATAAAAAAACGGTCTGTCTCATTGCTGTATTCAACTATTTTACAATGATTGTTAATTTTTCCTCTTAGAATCGGCTTTTTTCATAAAGCGCTCTTTTTCCACTATAAAGCGCTCGTGCCTACCCTTTCCGATTATTCCAGCATTATCGTAAGCCGTAACATTGAATACAAGCTTTCTGCCGTCGATATGGCAAAGCTCGCTTTCACATCTAACGCTTACCCCAATAGGAGTCGCGGATATATGCTCTATTTCAAGCGCCGTTCCTACAGTAGTGCTTTCCCCATCTATATAAGGCTTTGCACTTTCAGCAGCAGCTTCTTCCATAAGCGCTACCATTGCCGGAGTGGCAAAAACCTCCAGCTCACCGCTGCCCATTGTAAGCGCTGTATTATTTTCATCAACTACCGTCTCGCTGCTTCCTCTTATTCCTTCACGCAGCTCGTTTGTCATAAATATTTCTCCTTATAAATCTTTAAAATTATTTATACTAACCGCTTGTCCTAACAAACAGCGTCCAACACCTATACTGTTAAAGTCATTATGACAACTAATGTTACAAAAGTATAATCTTATACATCCATAATTCATGTCCGGCAGAGCACTGGTCGTTTATCTGCTCTTTCAGCCAATTAGGCAAAGCGGGCCGGCTAAAAAATATACAAGCTATATCTTCGTATGCCGGCACATTGCCTAAGCATTGACAAATAAGCATTAAATAACAAATTTTATACTCAACTGACCTGCTTCAATTATCAATTGATACTCAGACGCCAAGATGCTAATCCGCCTCACTGCTGCCCTTCTTTAAATGCTGGGACAGTACGACAAGAGAAGCCACCAAATCCTCATTTTGCACAATTACGCCTTTTGGAGTGTTGAGCTTAACTGCGGCAAAGTTCCATATTGCCTTTATGCCGCTTTTTACCATCATGTCGCAGACGTTTTGGGCTGCTGCGGATGGTACCGTTATAATGCCTATTTTTATATCCTGCTTGGAACATATGCTGCCCATTTCCTCAATGGGCAGCACACGCTTTCCGTTTATATATGTCCCTATAATGCTGCTATTATTGTCAAATGCCGTCACTATGTCCAGCCCGTACTGTGCAAAGCCTTCGTAGCACATGAGCGCATGACCCATATTCCCTGCGCCTACCAAAACAGCCCTGTCTACATAGTCATATCTTAAATAACGCCCTATATCGTTCATCAGATACTCAACTACATATCCTACCTTGGGCCTGCCGCCGCCGCTCACAAGCGCCAGGTCCTTGCGCACCTGGACGTCGTTGAGCCGCAGCTCTCTCGCTATGGAGGTAGCGGATATATTCTTCACATCCGCCGGCAGCGATTTAAGATAATTGTAATATGTAGGCAACCGCCTTAATGTCTGTGTAGATATTGGGTTTGCAGTGGACATATGCTATTCCCCTTTATTCTGCAGATATTCGTCAATAGCGGCAGCCGCGTTTTTACCTGCGCCCATTGCAAGAATAACAGTTGCTGCGCCGGTAACGGCATCACCGCCGGCATATACGCCCTCTCTTGATGTAAGGCCGGTCTCTTCATCAGCTATTATACCGCCCCATTTCTGCGTTTCAAGGCCCTTTGTCGTGGATTTTATAAGCGGGTTTGGTGACGTTCCAAGCGCCATTATTACGCAGTCAGTGTCAATCTTAAAGTCACTGCCCTCTACCGGCACGGGGCGCCTGCGGCCTGATTCGTCCGGCTCGCCAAGCTCCATCTGGCGGCAGATAAGACCATTTACCCAGCCCTTCTCATCACCAGTTATCTCAACGGGATTTGTCAGGAATTTAAACTCTATTCCCTCTTCCATGGCGTGCTCGACCTCTTCACGTCGGGCCGGAAGCTCCGCCTCGGTACGGCGGTACACTACTGTTACCTCTGCGCCAAGCCTGCGCGCGCATCTTGCAGCGTCCATTGCCACATTGCCACCGCCGACGACCGACACATGCTTGCTTTGCTGAACAGGAGTGCTGCTGTCTGGCTTATATGCCTTCATAAGATTTATACGTGTTAAAAATTCATTGGCAGAATATACTCCCTTTAAATTCTCGCCTTTTATATTCATAAATTTAGGGAGTCCGGCGCCGGAGCCTATAAACACAGCTTCAAACTTATATTCATCAAGCAGTTCGTCTATAGAGAATGTCTTGCCTACTACGACATTAGTTTCGATTTTAACGCCTATTTCCTTAAGCGTATCGATTTCCTTTTGCACAATAGACTTCGGCAGACGGAACTCCGGTATGCCGTATACCAGCACACCGCCGGCTAAGTGCAGCGCCTCAAACACCGTTACATCATAGCCCTTCTTGGCAAGGTCGCCGGCACATGTGAGTCCCGCAGGACCCGAACCTATAACTGCCACTCTGTGACCGTTTTTAGCCGGAGTCTTAGCCTTTTCAGTGCTGTGAGCGTTATGATAATCGGCTACAAAGCGCTCAAGACGGCCTATCGCTACCGGCTCGCCCTTTATGCCGCGTACACATTTTTGCTCGCACTGCGTCTCCTGCGGACATACTCTGCCGCATACCGCCGGCAGCGAACTTGACTCAGATATTATTTCATACGCTTTTTCAAAATTGCCCTCTGCTACTTCCTTTATAAAGGCAGGAATATCAATATGTACAGGGCAGCCGCCTACGCATGGCTTATTTTTACAGTGAAGGCAGCGCTGAGCCTCGTCTATCGCCTGCTCCTCAGTATATCCCAATGCAACCTCTTTAAAATTGCTGCGCCGTACATCAGGGCTTTGTGAGGGCATTTCATTTTTCTTTAAAGACATATTAGGCATTTTACTTTACCTCCGCTTTGAAAAGATTGCAGGTTTCTTCATATGCATGACGCTCAAAGTCCTTGTATGTCGCGCTGCGCGCCATAGCCTCATCAAAATCTATTTCATGTCCGTCAAACTCAGGGCCGTCGACGCAGGCAAACTTAGTCTCGCCGCCCACTGTAAGACGACATCCGCCGCACATTCCCGTGCCGTCGACCATTATCGGATTCATGCTGGCTACCGTCTTTATGCCGTACTCTTTAGTAAGGGCGCATACAAACTTCATCATTATCAGCGGACCTATGGTTATGACCTCGTCGTATGTCTCGCCGCTTTCTATAAGCTTGCGCAGCGCGTCGGTGACAAGGCCTTTATCTCCCCATGTGCCGTCGTCGCTGACCCTTACAAATTTTGTGCTGTTTTTCTCAAATTCGTCCTCTAAAATTACCAAGTCCTTGCTTCTAAAACCAGCTATGGCATGGACCTCGCAGCCCTGCTCATGCAGCTTTTTAGTCACAGGAAAGGCAATGGCGCATCCAACACCGCCGCCGACAACGGCTACCTTTTTAAGGCCCTCTGTCTTTGTTGCACGGCCAAGAGGACCGACAAAATCGTGAATATAATCGCCCTCATTTAAATGATTAAGCTTTTCAGTAGTAGCACCGACCACCTGGAAAATTATCGTTACCGTACCCTTTTCCCTGTCATAATCGGCAATGGTAAGGGGGATGCGCTCGCCTTCCTCGTCAACGCGAAGAATGATAAACTGCCCCGGCTCGCCCTTTTTTGCCACCAGCGGAGCGTCTACCACCATAAGCGTTACAGTAGGATTAAGCTCTCTCTTTTCAAGTATTTTATACATTATAATATCTCCCTTTTTAGTATAAAAAGCGTCTATATAACGCACTAAAGCGGCTGCCGCAAAATTATTAAGCGACAGCCGCTATGTATATCTCGAACTTAGAAGTCAACTTCCTCGTCGTAGTAGCAGCACTTAAGCAGCTTTTCCATTTCTTCCTGGCTCGGCTGACGCGGGTTGGAGCCCGTGCAGGCATCGCCTATAGCGTTCTTAGCTATTTCCGGAAGTCTCTCAAGGAAGACATTTTCAGGCACAAAGCCGTTCTCTGTCGGATAGCTGTCGGCGCCGTAATTCTTTATGCAGTGCGGTATGTTGAGCTTATCGTTCATGCCGCGCAGATAATTTATAAGCAGTCTTATCTTTTCTTCAACGCTGTTACCGCCGAGCTTCATCTCGTCGGCTATTACAGCATAACGCTTTGCTGCTGTTTCATCCTTAGCGTTAAAGGCAATAACCTTCGGCAGATACATAGCGTTAGCAGCACCGTGAATTATATGTGCGCCGTAATCAGCAAAGGCAGCGCCCGTCTTATGTGCCATAGAGTGAACTATACCAAGTAAAGCGTTGGAGAAAGCCATACCGGCAAGGCACTGAGCGTCGTGCATAGCAGCTCTCTTAGACATATCACCATTGTAGGAATCTACAAGGTCGCTCTGTATCATTCTTATTGCAAATATTGCAAGCGGATCAGTATAATTGCAGTTTGCAGTTGAAACATAAGCCTCAATAGCATGAGTCATAGCGTCCATACCAGTATGGGCAACCAGCTTTTTAGGCATTGTCTCTGCCAAATCAGGATCAACTATAGCAACGTCCGGTGTAATTTCAAAGTCAGCTATAGGATATTTTATACCCTTATTATAATCAGTGATTATTGAGAATGCCGTTACCTCGGTAGCCGTGCCTGATGTCGAAGGAATGGCACAGAAATGTGCCTTCCTGCGTAGCTTCGGAATACCAAATACCTTGCACATCTCCTCAAATGTAATATCAGGATACTCATACTTTATCCACATTGCCTTTGCAGCATCTATAGGAGAACCGCCGCCCATAGCTATTATCCAGTCTGGCTGGAACTTGAGCATGGCCTCAGCGCCCTTCATAACCGTCTCCACTGAAGGATCCGACTCAATTCCGCTAAATACTTCTACTTCCATTCCGGCCTCTTTAAGGTACTGCTCCGCCCTGTCAAGGAAGCCAAATTTCTGCATTGAGCTGCCGCCTACGCATATCATCGCCTTTTTGCCTTCCAGCGACTTAAGCTGCTCCAATGCGCCTTTTCCGTGATATAAGTCTCTCGGTAAAGTAAATCTCGCCATACTTAAATTCCTCCATTGCTCAAATTTTAAATTGTTTTAAAACATTTTTGGTCTGCTTAAATTTTATCAAATTAATCGCAATATGTAAATATAAGAATTGCATATCGATATACATTTATCGATACAAAACTATCGATTAGTTTATGTTAATCAATTTATAATCTATGCCTTTACCATCGCATTTTTTGCCCTCGACATTTTTCATTACAAATTTATTTTCTTTTAATTTAATTTACATAATTTTTATTTTTCTGTTAAAAGCCCATGTGTTAATATATAAAAAAAGCATATCATTATTCCAATTTGATATGCTTTTAAAATCATGTTATAAAGATTGCTTATATCAAATAACATTCTAATAAATTATTCTTTCGAAAATCTATATAATTAAAAATTGCAAGTATCATTACAAAAATAATTCGTTAGTAATACTATTATTAAAGCTAAAAGCCGCGTATTTTTAACACCTGTCATTATTCATAATTCTCAAAAGCGACCTCATTTTTGGCCTCATACAGCTTATCTATAAACTTTTTGTCCATAGATGTAAGCTTATAGCCCGACGGATAAATCAATACATCCTTACTCCGTCGATTTTCAGTTATACATCTGCGCTGCACTAAATCATACCTTTTTAAAATATCGTCCGGTATAGGAGACACCCACAAGTACGTGGTGGGCACCTTTGTCAGCAGCTCAAACTGATTGCAGCGCTCATAAAGGCATATTCGTTTATCGGTACGGTGATTTTCATAATTTCGGCCATCGCTCGCCGAAAGATAGGGTACAATATTGTCGCCATGCATAATCTCTATATAATCCGCCAGCTGCTCATATCTTATATCCGGCTGATTTGCAAGTTTATGCTCCTTTGAAAAAAGTATCAGGCTGTCAAATTCCCATATTGTCTCATACCGCAAATCCTTTTCGGACAAAAAATCCAAAAAATACTTTTCATATTCTGTCTGATACCTTATAATTCCAATTCCATACTGACCGCCGGCAATATTATTAATAGTCTGAACCGAATTTGTTTCCTGTACATTTATGTCTATACCTTTGCTCATATCAAGTCCCAGCACAAAGTTGGCCATGCCGTATGCAACATATGTTCCTCGTGGAATTGAAACTTTAAGGGACTGAAGCTCTGCACTGTTGGGTTTTGCAATGGAATCTATTTTTTCCAGCTGGGATACTATATTTCTGGCATATACCAAAAATTCTTTGCCCTGCACTGTTGGTATAACACCTTTTGAGCTTCTTTCAAATATGTTAAAGCCAAGCGTATCTTCCATCTCTTTTATAGCTTTGCTCAAATTTGGCTGAGCCATGAAAAGATTTTCCGCCGCCTGCGAAATAGAGCGAGTACGTTCTACCTCTATAGCATATTTGAAAAATAAAACATTCATTTAATATCCTCTATTCCCTATACAGTTTTTTATATCCATGCATTAATGATAACATGTATCCCCATATTTATCAAGCTGGCAGCTTTTTACGTTTTTGTCCCCATTCAATGCCGAAGGCTGGGTGTTCGCGCTCCTTTTTGTCGCTTCGTGCGCGGTGTTTATCCCTATGCTGCTCGGGTTTATCGAAAAGCATATGCGCATCGGTTCCCGTTCGTTCAAGGGCATAGCGGGGCGGTTCAACAGCAACTTTCTGCCCACGCTCGTCGTGTTGCTTCTCTTTTTGCTCGCATATGAACTCTGGGCATTGCTGGCGGCGGGGTTGGTGTACGCAGTGTCGCTGAT